>JANOWX010000918.1:0-1624 GCA_031418175.1 Acidobacteriota bacterium
GAACCTGCCCGAATTGCAGGCGCTCTATAGCCAGCAAAAGCTGGCCGTGCTCTGCAACGTAGGCACGCTGGTGCGGCCGTTGACGCGCAACGATTTTCAGGGCGGCGCGCCGCGCCCCGGCAATCTGTTCTCGCATAACGACCAGCAAGACCAATGGCAATCGTCGCTCTCGCAAGGGCCGGGCAACGGTTCAACCGGCTGGGGCGGGCGCATCGCCGATCAAACCAACGTTCTCAACGGCGGCAGTTTTTTCCCGATGGAAATTTCAGTCGCGGGCACAACGCTGTTTACCAACGGCGTCACGCAACGTCCGCTGGTGCCGGGCAGCGGCGGCAGCGCACTGGCGGGCTTTTCCGATTCGACGGCGAACAAGGCGCGCTATCAAGCGCTGCGCAATCTGTTGAATCAGGACAACAACCTGACGCTGGTCGGCGCAAACAACGCTGTGATGCGCGCAGGGATTGACAACATCAACACGCTCAATCAGGCGTTGAATGGTGTCACGCTGGCGACGGCCTTTCCCGGCACGGGCCTGGGCAATCAACTGCGGCAGATCGCCCAGATCATCAAAGCCCGCGCCAGCATTGGGCTGCAACGCCAAATCTTTTTTGCCTCGATTGGCGGCTTCGACACGCACAGCGGCCAACTCGGCGCACAATCCGGCCTGTTCACGCAATTGAGCCAGGCAATGAAAGCGTTTTACGACGCGACGGTCGAACTCGGTATTGCGAATGGCGTGACGGCATTCACGCTTTCGGATTTCGGGCGCACCTTCCAACCGGCGGCCGGCGCGGGCACTGATCACGCCTGGGGCAGCCACCACCTGATTATGGGCGGGGCGGGGCGGGGCGGCGACTTTTACGGACGCTACCCGACCTTGCAACTGAACGGGCCGGATGATTCCAACGCCGAAGGCCGCTGGATTCCCACGACCTCGGTGGATCAATACGGCGCGACGCTGGCGCAATGGTTCGGCTTGCCTTCGACGGCGGTAGCGAGCGTCTTTCCGAACATCGTGAATTTCGCCAGCCGCAATCTGGGCTTTGTGCTGTGAAACGGCTAAGCAGGCTCACGTTGTAATCGAAAGGGCGCAATGGCCTTGGCCGTTGCGCCCAGCTTACTTTTTGAAGCGTTCGCCAGGTTGATAAATGCGGCGGGCTTGCTGTTTGCGGTCGGGGCTCCAAACGTAGCGCGGGCGTTCAACGGTCACAGAGAGCGGGAATTGCTGGCAGCGTTGGCGGATCAGGTCGTGTTCGTCTGGCGTCAGGCCCAACCCGTCGGCCACGACCTCATCAATGGCTTCGCAAATATCATTCATACGTGACTTGCTGCGCTCGAGTTTGGCGGCCAGTCCAGTGACTTCGGCGGCAATGCGTTGGCGGTCGGCGGTGTCAGCGGGCAAGAGGATGTTTTGTAGCTCAGCCACGGAGAGTTCTTCTTTATCGAGCGCCAATAATTCCAAACGCAGCAATTCCAGCGTGGCCGTATCACCCATGATGAGTTGAGAACCTAACGCGAGTTGCTCGCCCGCGACCCGGCTGGCGCTGACATCATCGCGGTCGAGTGTGCCTGTCGCTCCCGACCATTTGATACCGAGAAAACCTGCTTTGTCGCGTTTGGGGAT
>JANOWX010000919.1:0-3164 GCA_031418175.1 Acidobacteriota bacterium
GATGGGAACGACCACGACGCGCCGGTCAGGCAAGCCGGTGTGCGTCGGCGCTTGAAAGACACTGCTCGACGTGCTGCCGCTCCGGTAATCCGCATAAGTGATACCGGCTTTGATATTGGTATCGGGCGGAAACTCTGCCGGGTTCATGCCGGACCCGTTGTAATCGTCAAAGCGTGTATTGAGGCCTTGCCGCACGGGGCCCGCAGTCACGCCCGGTTCGGTCGAAACCACCTGACTGGTTTGAAAACAACTATCCGCCCCGATGGATAAGCGGCGTCTCAGGTCAGACCCGCCGCGATCACTGCCGATGGCCAGTAAGAGGTAATTCCCGGCGGCAATGCCGCTGTTGTTATTGCCATTGCCATTGCCGTTACCGTTGCCGTTGTTATTGCCATTGCCGCCTGGGGACATGCGGATCGTATAGGTACAACCTTGCGTAAACACAGTCTGATTGGGGCAAGTAGTGCCCGGGTGGAGCGGGATATTGTTGCCATCCTGCACGACCGAAAAAGGCGCGATGTTGCAGACGCGGTTGAGCGTCACCGATTGTCCCGCCACGGCCGAACGCCCCACGGCAAAAGCGGGCACGGTCTCGCCCTCGCCGCTCAACGAGGCTTGCATGAAAGCCCGGCCCACGAGCGTGCTAATCGTCTTGGCCGGAATGCGGACTTTGACGAAACGAATAGTCGGGGCGACGGCCACATTAGAGGCAGCGGCTTCGGTGCGCCCCACGCCGCCGCCATCGAACTCGGTCAGATTCACCGCGAAGGTGACATCGGCGCGCACCAGCGACAAGGCCGTCCGGTTGAATTCATACCGGTTCATCGCCACGATGGCGCGGTCAACCGCCTGGGTGATGCCGCCCGCGCCCCCGTTCAAGGCCGAAGCGCCCGCGAGCGCCCCCGCATCCGCCGCGTTCTGCAATTCGGCGGCGACCAAATACATATGACTAATGTCCACGCTGAGGCCGACCGCGCCCAAAATGGCGAGCATGGCAATGGCCGACATGCCGAGTATCGAGCCACCTTGATAAACGCGGCGGCGCTCGGCTGCTGGGTTTATTATCCGCATAACAAAACTCCTTCAAACGCAGGCGGCAACTGTAGGACAGACTTTAGTCTGTCCTGGCTTAGTCATTTGGCAACCGTAGGACAGACTAAAGTCTGTCCTACACTATGCGTTCACGGTTCCGGTTTGACCACGGGGGCAAGCGGTAAAGCGAAATCCAATTGGGCCGCCAGTGCCCGCCCCGCGCTGGTTTTAAGCTCAGCGGGCGGCGCCAACACCCACTGCAATTTTTCAAACTTGAACAGCGGCAGGGCCGCCACGTTGCCAGGCGCAACGGAGGGTGTGGCGCGTTCAGCAGCCGGGTTGGCGGCAGGCCGGGTCTCGACCGGGGTTTTGGGCTTGGCCTCAACTGTTGGGACGGGCACGGTTTCTGCCGCTGGTGTGGCGGCCTCGCTGGCGGCTCCATCTGTTTTATCCGGCTTGTCCGCCTTGGGTTGTTCGATGCCGAGCGGCGAACCGTTGTGCAAGCCATCCACTTCCTTGAAGCGCGGGACATCGTCCGGGTTGAGCGGTTTGGTCAGTTTAGCCGTCACGATAAAAACCAGTTCGGTCTCGTTGCGTTGAAACGATTTCGATTTGAACAGATTGCCCAGAATCGGCACATCGCCGATCACCGGCAGTTTGCCCAGCGATTTGGTTTCGTTGTTGTCGAGTAAACCCGCGATGCCGAAACTCTGTCCGTCCTGCAACTCGATGCCGGTTTTGGCGCGGCGCACGCGCAAGGCCGGAATCAAAAAACCGCTCAGGCGCGCCGCGTTCGAATAATCGAGCGTCGAGACTTCGGGTTCGAGTTCCAGCCTGATGTGCTGTTCGTCAATGATCGTCGGTTTGAAATTCAGGCGCACGCCGTATTCTTTCCACTGCACCGTCACACTATTTCCGTTGCCTGTGCCCAGCACCAGTGGAACGGGGATTTCGCCACCCGCCAAAAAACTGGCCGTCTGTCCGTTCATCGCAATCAGGTTGGGTTCGGCCAACGCCCGCAACGCGCCCGTTTGTTGCAAGGCCCTTAAAAACGCGAAGGCATTGCTGCCCATTACAAACAGATTCAGGTTGCTGGCGACCGTCCCGATGATATTGCCTTTATCAATTGCGCCGAGCGAATAGGGGCCGGTACCCGTGTTGGAATAGCCGCCGCTGCCCGGCCCCGATTGGTAGGCTGGCGTAAAGGAATACTCCGCCAGTTTGTTGCGCGAGACTTCGGCCACGCGCACCTGCAATTGCACCTGTGCCGTGTTTTGCACCGGTTGGGCCAGCAGGTTGACCGTTTTGAAACCGGCGGCCTGTACGACCTGTTCGACCTGTTGGGCGATCTTGGGTTGGGCGCTGCCTGAAATCACCACCGAACCGTTGGCCTGGCTGAGGCGGATGTCATCTTTGGGAAAGAGCGCCCGCACTTGCGAATCAATCTGGGCCAGGTTCACCCGCACATCCACGTCAATAAAGATCAACACTTCGCCGTTGCGCGACCAGGCCGTAAAGCGCGCGCGCCCCGACGCCTTGCCGTTGATGACGATTTGATCGGGCGCGACCAGCACGGCTTCGGCAAAATCAAGATTCGAGGCCGCCACGCGCCCAAAGTCCTGGTCGAATTTCACTACCATGGATTGCCCCGTCAGCACATAAACCGGAATCGGCTCTTTGGGCGGATTGGCAAACGAGGCGCGGATGATGGTTTCTTGCGCCTGTACAGAAACGGCAATGGCCGCGCACCAAAACGCGGCCAGTAAACAGAGCGTTCGGCGGCTCTGTGCGATTAGGGGATGACTTTTCGGCATAAGAGCGGTTCTCCTTTTAGGCTTACACAACGGCAGAAAACATTCATCACAAAGGAACAAAGGGGCAAAGGTGCTACGCGGTAAGCATGCGCAGCTTTGTTCCTTTGTTCCTTTGACCCTTTGTGTTTCATTTTCCGTTTGCGTAACTCCTATCTTTGCTAATCATCGGCTGACGAGAGGGGGGCCAAACACTTCAACCATCCGGAAATTCAACCGAGCGTTTTTTCGTGCCTTCAAAAAATTCCACCGATGCGCGTGGCGGTTCGGGCGCGGGTCTCGGCGCGACCTCACTGAACAGCGGCGGCAACGCGGCCAGCC
>JANOWX010000920.1:0-5266 GCA_031418175.1 Acidobacteriota bacterium
CTCGACGGCGTCCCTTACCAAACCATCGCCGACCTGCGCGCCGAAGGCCGCTTCAAACACTTCCAAAATCCGGCCCGGATGATTGCGACGTTTCCGTCTTCCACCAATCCGTCGTTGGTAGAGATACTGCAAGCCGATGCAGCGCCGGGTTATGAAGACCAATACTACGACCGCGCGCAGAACCGGCTGGTCGGCGGCTTGCAGGATCGTGTGCGCGGGACGCGCTTCATTCGCGGCACGTACCGCGAGACTTTTGATTATCACGCGTCGGCGTTGGGCGGGGCGCTGGCGTATGTGGCCGCGCCGCTCAGCACCATGATCGCGGCGCAATTCGATTTGCTGGTGTGCAAGCGAGCGTTTCGCCTTTCGTCTGCGCCGGTCTTTGTGGGCTATCTGGGCGCGACCGATTCGCTGACGCATCTGGGCGGCGAGCCCGCGATAAAAGCGTACCTGCGCACGCTGGATCGTGGGGTTGAAGAGTTGATCGCCGAATCGCGTGGCATGCTCGAAGTCGAATTGTTTTCGGATCACGGCAACCGCTACGACACTTACAAACACGTGAAGCTGAACGAAGCGCTGGCGCGCGCGGGCTTTGTGACCGAGAAGAGTTTGCAGAGCGCGCAAAGCGTCGTGCTGCCGAAATACGGACTGGTCGGTTCGGCGCAGTTGTTCACCTGGTCGGACAACAAGGTCAAGGTTGCCGAGGTGTGCGCCGCGACCGAGGGCGTAGATTTCGCGCTGCATTATCAGGCCGACAATTCGCTGGCCTTGCTCAGCAAACGCGGACGCGCGCGCCTGGTTCAAACCGGTGACCGGTTCAAATACGAAGACCTGGGCGGCGATCCGCTGCGGCTGAATCCGATCATCGAAACGCTGCGCGGGGCAGGGCAGCTTGATGCCGAGGGTTTTGCCGACCGCGAGGCTTGGTACCGCGCGACGTTGGGGCACGAATATGTTGATCCGCTGCGGCGGCTCTTCGACGGCTTCAACCTGCACGTCAAAAATCGCGCCGACGTGATCGTGAGTTTTGCGGACGGCTGGCTGATCGGCAGTCCGTTTATGAGCGCAATGGCCGAAATGCGCGCCACGCACGGCAATCTGTTGCGCGGCGAAACGGAAGGCTTCGCGCTGTCTACGCGGCAAACGCTGCCGGCGGCGGTGCGCGGGACCGAATTGAATCGTCTGTTTGCGTTGGATCAACGCAGCAAAGCCGGCCTGCACCTCAGCGGGCAGGGGCATTGTCAGGTTGGCCCGGCGCTGGCGCGGGCGCTGACGGGCAAAGCCGAGTAGCCGGGCGAATGCGGAAGGCGCCGGCTTTTCAGGGGCCGGAGAAAGTTTTCGGCGGGGCGTGTTTCGGCTGGTAGAGCGGGGTTGGCGGGAGTAGAATCCGCACCGTCTCGTACCGCTACTTTCATCGGAGTTGCCAGGATGTGAATCTCTGGCGAGTTCCGACGATCAACCAAGGTTTAACGGCAAGTTTTTCGATTGGAGGCCGCAGATGAAACAAAGAATCTCTTTTGCCACGCTTGGTTTGCTGCTCAGCTTGATGCTGGCCGCAGCCGGCACTGTCAGCGCCCAGCACCTGATTTCAAGCAAGGCTGGATTTGTCAATCGCGCCGACGGCATCGTTTATGTGCTGCGTCACGATAGCGAAGACGGCAAGGCCGGACGCGCGTCCCTGGGCACACAGTTGCGCGATGGCGATCAGTTGCGCACGGACGCCAACAGCCGCGCTGAAATTCTGCTCAACCCGGGATCGTATCTACGGCTGGATGAAAACACTGAGGTGCGTGCCATCAACACCAGCTTCAGCGAAACGCGCTTTGAATTGCTCAAAGGCGCGGCCATCGTCGAGATTGGCCAGATTGACAAGAAAGAGCCGATTGAATTGCTCACGCCGAATGGCCCGCTCTCGTTTGCCAAAGAAACCACCCTGATCCGTGTGGACGCAAAAACGGCGGCGACTTGGGTGGCCGTGCGGCAAGGCGAAATTTACTTGGGCCCGCGGATGACGGCCTTGGCCGATCAAGGCAGCGCGAAGATCAAGCGCGGCAAACTCGTGCGTCTGACCGCAGGCAATGAGAAACCCGAAGTGGCCAAGGTGGACAAGGACGCGATGGACAACTTTGACGCGTGGAGCTTCGGCCGCGCCCAAACGCTGGTGGCCGCGAATCTGTCGTCGCTGCGGCAGAACAGCCTGCTGTCGGGCGGCTGGTTCTACAATTCGTTTTATGGCTGCTACACCTTTGTGCCGTCGCGCGGGTTCCTGACCTCGCCCTATGGCTTCGGCTTCTACCGCAATTACGCGGATTGCTATTGGTATAACCCGTTCGGCTATAACCCCTACTACTATCCGGGCAACAACAACGGCGGCGGCATTGTGGCAGGCGGCTTGCCCGCGCGGGTGGTGACGGGTAATGACCGCGAGCCGATGCGGCGCGAAATTCCCGGCAATCGCGGCATTGATGATGGCTTTGGCCGCAGCGCCGGCAGCCGCGGGATTGACTCCGGCGATTTTGGCCGCAGCGTTTCGTCAGCGCCCTCGACGATCACCAGCGCGCCGGCCGCCACGATGTCCGCGCCCGCGCCGGAACGTTCGAGCAGCAGCAGCGGGGCAATGCCAGCGCGCGGCAACAACTAAGCGAACTGCCAGCCGTCAGGGCTGAAGTGGTAGATGAAAGAAAAGGCGGAGTTGAGCGAATTGCTCGACTCCGCCTTTCTGTTTGTGTCGGTGCGGGCTGCGGGCTTCATAGCGACCGGCCGCTGGCATTCAACATTCTTCCTTCCTCATTCTAAATTCTTTTGCAGTTGGCCAGCATTTTTGTGCCTATTTCTCTGCAAGAGAATGCAGAATGAGGAAGGAAGAATGTTGAATGCGGCAGCTTTACGTAGGCCCCAAACCACTTAGCAAATAGCTTGCCTTAATCTCACTGCGCTACCCGCAGTGAGATCGCACACGCCTGCTCGCCAAATCACAGCAGTGAATATGGCAAAGGGCCGCGGCAGACACTGTCTTTCATTTAACGAGACAGCGGCCGCGCGGCCCTTTGCTTTGTCTTGAACCGGAACGCGTCCCTACCAGCCGTTGATCGCCAGCCGCCCGTTTTCCAGCACCACGATGATCGGGAGAATCTTGTATTGCTTGTCTAGAAAGTAGTAGACGCAATCGGAGCGCACCGTTGATTCGGTGCTGGTGCCAGAACCGGTGATCGCGGCTTCCATCACTTTGTCGTCCTTGCGGTTGCCCAACAGGCTTTCGCGCAAGGTTTTCTTTTCGTCGGTCAGCCGTTGCGTGCCGGCGGCGGAGAGCATCTTTTCAGCCTCGCCCCAATTTTGATCTTTGACGAAGCCGTTGAATTTGTTGATGACGTCGCTGATCTGTTTGGGGTCTGTCAGCGAAACCGGCGGTGGTGGCGGTTCGGGCGGTTTGCGGTTGGCCGCCCAATGATAGGTGCGCCAGGAACCGAAGAAAAAGAGGATGGCGAAAATCCAGAGGAACAACGTCAGCCGCCGGCCGCGTTCGTTGACCTTGGCATCCTCCAGATTCTCGCGTTCTGTCGTGTCTTCAAAAACTGTTCTCATTGTTGTTGTCTTCCCAAGTTGAAATCGTCGTCCGCGCAATGTCTGACCCTCTCATGCGACGCGGCGAAAAGTAGCGTAGCGCCGTAGGGCTGTCAAACCGCACATTTTTAGCAAAGCTGCCATCGTCACGAACGCCGCGCGGGCCGCATCTTGCAAGCGCGAGCGTTGCACATCCTTAGCCCGCGCGGTTAAGCTGCGCCTTCATTCTCAACCCTTCAGAAACACACAGCATTTATGAGCATCAAGACTACACTTGGCATTATCGGCCTGGGCACCGTCGGCACAGGCGTCGTCAATTTATTGCGTGACAATCCTCAATTCGACATTCGCGGCATCGCCGTCGCCCATCTCGACAAACCGCGCGAAGTTGATCTGCAACACCTCGCACTCACCAACGACCCCTTCAAGCTGGCCGATGACCCGCAAATCGAAGTCATCGTCGAAGTCGTCGGCGGCGTTGACCCGATGTACGCGGTCGTCAAACGCGCGCTCGCCAACGGCAAACACCTCGTCACCGCCAACAAAGAGTTGATCGCCAAACACGGCCCCGAACTGTTTGCGTTGGCCAACCAGCACAACGTGACGATCTTTTTTGAAGCGGCAGTGGGTGGCGGCATCCCGCTGATCTCGACCCTGCAGCGCGGCCTGCAAGCCAACCGCATCGCGCGCGTCGCCGGCATCATCAACGGCACGACCAACTACATCCTGACCAAGATGGAGTTGGAAAAGAAGCCCTTCGCCGAGGCGCTCAGCGAAGCCCAGGCCGCCGGCTTTGCCGAAACCGATCCGACCAACGACATCGAAGGCTTCGACGTCGTCTACAAAATCGCCATCCTATCGTCGCTCGCCTTTCAAACGCCGGTCGAAGTCGGCCAGATTTTTCGCCAAGGCATCACCGCCATCAGCGACCTGGATATTCAAATGGCCAATGAATTCGGCTACCGCATCAAGATGATCGGCCTCGCGCAACCGGGCGACGAAGAGCGGCCTGAGCCCAACTTTGCGCAAAGACTGGACGTGCGCGCGCATCCGATGCTGGTGCCGCAACATCATCCGCTGGCCGGTGTCGAAGGCGTCAACAACGCGATTTTTATTAACGGCAGCGCGGTCGGCGAAATTATGTTGTTCGGCCCCGGCGCGGGCCGCTACCCCACGGCCAGCGCGGTGGTGGGCGATGTCATCAACTTGGCGAGCGCGCTCAAGCTGCCCGACTTCGCGCGCTACTTTCAATCCTCCATCCGCTCGCAGGCTTCCGAAGTCTTCCCGATTGCCGAGACGGTGAATGGCTATTACATACGCCTCGAAACGCGCGATTCGCCCGGCGTGATCGGCCATCTCGGTCAGGCCTTTGGCAATCACGGCGTCAGCCTGCACAGCTTCACGCAAAAGGGCGTGACGGCCGACGGCACGGCGACCATCGTGCTGTTGACGCATCGCGTGCGCGAACAGCAGTTGCAAGACGCGTTGCGCGAGATCGAAGCGCAGCCGACGACGAAGCAGATTGCGATTGTGTTGCGCGTGTTGAATTGAACAGGACCAAGGCACAAAAGCATGGAGTTCAGGCTTGAGGCTGTCTTTGTGAACTCGAAAAAAGGGTGATGCCGGAACAACATGAGTTTGTTGCGTGGGCCTGTTAAAATGAACACACGCCACACAAAAGCAATCAGCGTCGTCGTCGGGTGCG
>JANOWX010000921.1:0-2717 GCA_031418175.1 Acidobacteriota bacterium
CGCCCCGTTGGTGGTGGTGGGGCCGTTCCCCCTTGTTATTAACACCGGGGGCTCCGACACGGTGGCTGCTTGCCGCACAACCAAACAACCCTGAAAACGATGCCAGCAAATCCCGTCATCACCAATGAAGAAATGTCCGCGCTGCTGGATCACAACGGCGGGAAGGCGGAGGCTGCCAATGCCGGCAGCGAAAAGCGCCGCCGCATCATTCCCTATAATTTCCGCCGCCCGGATCGCATCTCGAAAGAGCAGGTCCGCTCGCTTTACCTGCTGCACGACCTGTTCTCGCACAGCCTGTCGTCGAGCATGCCGATCTTTCTGCGCACGATTTCAGAAGTGACGCTGGTCTCGGTCGAACAACAAGCCTATGTCGAATACCTCTACGGCTTGCCCGATCCGACGGCGATCTTCACGTTGGCGATGCATCCGTTGCAGGGTGTGGCGGTGTTGGAACTGAACCCGTCCATCGCCTTCCCCATCATTGACCGCATGCTGGGCGGCGCGGGCGAACCGCTGGCCAAAACGCGCGCCATCACCGAGATCGAGCAAAAGGTGCTTGAGAGCTTTCTCAAAATCGTGGCGGATGATTTGCGCGAAGCCTGGCGGCCGCTGGTCGAACTCGATTTGCATATCACCGGCCGCGAGACGCGCCCGCAATTGCTGCAAATCGTCGCGCCGAACGAAGTCGTCGTCGTCATCGTCTTCCACCTTCAGGTGGGCGACATACAGGGTTTGATGAGTCTTTGTATCCCCGCCATCGTGCTGGAACCGATCATTCACCGCTTCAATCAATCTTCCTATTCGCGCAACCGCGTGGTGTTACCGCAACAAACCCGCTCGCTGCTCAACATTCTGAAGACCTTGCAATTCCCCGTCGCCGCCGAATTGCGCGGCCTCACGGCCACGACCGACGACCTCTTTCGTTTAGCGCCCGGCGACATCCTGCAATTGGATTACCGCGCCGATCAGCCCATCACGCTGAGCGTCGGCGGCCAGGAAAAATTTCAAGGCGAACTGATCGAACAGGAATCCCGCACGGCTGTCTATCTGCACACGGCCATCGCTCCGCCCACAGACGAGGCGGCCAACGGCGGGCTGCCTGAAGAGCTTTGGGGTAATGCGCCGGCAACGGGTTTGCTTGAACAACAGAAACTGCCCGTGGTCGGGTTGGATCTTTTAGGGCCGGGCTTGAAATCCGAGGCCTTGGCGCGGGTCTCAGGGTAAAGCGGGTTCGGCCAAGGGCGCGGAATAATACAGGCAAACTAACGAGGAAACGATGGCGGATTCGAGCGAGAAACAATTCATCACGGCCTTTAGCGAAAGTTGGGGCGAGGTTACGCCGCAACTGCTGGGGAGCGCTTCGACGCTGGGGCTGCTGGCCTTGCGCGAAGTCAGCGGCGACGGCGTAGAGGCGGCCTTGGCCGTGGCCGCCACCTGGTCTTGGGGGTTTTTTACGGAATGTTCGGGGGCGCTCCCCGGCGTGGCGGTCTGCCTCTTCAAGAGCGAAGACGGCAGCCAGCTCGAAAAGCTGGTGAAACAGGAAACCGACGGCTTGCCGAAACCCGGCGGACGCGCCTTGCTCAAAGCCGCTTTTGCGGGCGCCGCCGCACACCTGGCCCAACAGGGCGAAACGGTCAGTTGCGGCGGCGTCACCTTCCTTGAACTGAACGGGCAAGAAAAACGCCTGGCTGCCGTGGTCGGCAACAAAGCCTGGGTGGGCACCTTCGCGCTCAGCCTCGGCGCTGACTCAGACACGCAAGCCCTCATGCTCTATGCGCCCAACGGCTCATTGAAAGAACTCGCCGCGACCGCGCCAGCCGCCAGCGCCACCGCCACAGCAGCGGCAACAGCAACAGCAGCAGCAACAGCAACAGCCAGCGCTGCGCCCGCGCCAACCGCCACACGACGGACGGGGCGGCGCGAAGAACCGACAGTGCACAATATCGAGCGCCTGCTCGGCATGGAATTGGAGGTCATCGTGCGCTTCGGAACGACGAACCTGCCGCTACGCGAGGTCGTGCGGCTCGGGCCCGGCATGTTGATCGAACTCAACCGCGCCGTTGACGAACCGGTCGAATTGCTGGTCAACGGACGTTCTTTGGCGCGCGGCGAAGTCGTCGTGATTGACGGCTATTACGGCGTGCGTATCACCGAAATCGGCGTGCCCAGTGAACGCCCGCTCTCACTCATCTCAGGAGGTTCTGCATGACATTCGATCAGACTCAATGGCCCGCTTATTTGGCCTTGCTGGGCGCGGCGCTCACTGGCTGGGCACTGACCAACCGCCTGCGCCAAACCGCGCAACAACAGCAAGCCGCGGCCAACGCGCTCACCCAACGGCTGAGCGCCGCCGAGTTGCGTTTGCAGCGCGCCCTGGAACAAAGCGCCGAACAGACGCGCCGCCTCGCCTGGCTGGAATTGCACCTGCACCAGCAAGGCCCGCCGCGTAGCAGCAAATCCGGCGGCAGCCACGTCACCAGCATGACCGAACGGCGGCATCGCGTATTGGCGCTGGCGCGGCGCGGCATGAACGCCGAACTCATCGCCGAAACCTTGAGCGTGCCCAAAGGCGAGGTCGAATTGATTGTCTCGTTGAACTCGCTCAAGGTCGCGGCCTAGAGCGGTTTTCACTTCGGTGGAGGGCAAAAGCTGGGCAGCGGGACGGTACCGCGCGCGTGAGCAAGCGGAGACTGCGCCGCTGCACCAGTGCGCCGTAC
>JANOWX010000922.1:0-7919 GCA_031418175.1 Acidobacteriota bacterium
GTGTTCCATTTCGTGCCGTCAAAGACCAGCACGCCACTGGTGCCGGCGGCAAACACTTTTCCGCCCACCACCGCCAGTTCATAAACCGCGTTGGTGAAATTGGCGGGGAAATCCGCCGCGATGCCGTTGCCCAGTTTGCGCCAGTTCTGCGCGTTGTCTTCCGACAGCCAGACTTCATTCGTCGCATTCGTGCCTTGCCGCGTGCCCGCATACATCTTGCCACCGTCAATGGCCAGCGCCTGAATGACCGAATAGGTCATCCCCGTGTTCCGCGCCGTCCACGTTGCGCCGCCGTCGGTCGAGAGATAAACGCCGCCGTTGCCCGCCGCATAAAAGTTATTGCCGCTGCCCGCGAGCGCCCAGATGCTTTGATTGGTCAGCCCCGTGGTGCCGAGCTTTTCCCACTTGTATGGGCTGTCGCCCAAACGCCACACGCCGTCGCCGACCGTGGCGACATACAACCTGCCGTTGTATTCATAGAAATCGTGCACGGTGGCGTTGACCGCGATGCCGAGCAGCAACAATTCCCACGTCTCGCCGCCGTCGGTCGAGAAAAACATGCGGCCATTGTTGCAGCCCGCGTAAAGCACGTTGTTGTACGCGGCCAGGTCAAAGACTGTTTGCGCGCGAATGCCGCGCGTCGAACGCCATGTCTGCCCGTTGTCCGCAGAGATGAACACACCGCCGCCGGGTGAAGGCGCGAGAAAGCCGCCGCCGCCGCTGCCCGCATAAATCTTGCCGTCGTGAATCAGCACGGCATTGAACTGGCCGCCAGTCGGGCCGAGGCCGCGCCAATCCTTGTTGGCCGGGTCTTGTTTGAAAAAGGGCGCGCTGGTCAGGCTGATCAAGCGTTCGACGCAACTGTCTACGCGCGCGGTCACGGCGCTGAGCGTCAAGCGATTGCCGCTCAGCGCCCATTGATACATGCCTTCGCCGCCGCATACATCGGTATTGGCAGGCCCGGCGAATTTGACCTGATTGCCGCTCACTGCATACGTGCCGCTGTAACCAATGAAATCATTGAGACCGAGTTGAAACTTGCCGCCCGCGAGCAGCGTGAGTTGGTATTCGCCGCTCAGGAAGTTCAGGTTGCCGACGCGCACATCTTGTGGGATGACGCCGGTGTAGCTGCCGAGCGGAATGGTGGTGGTTTGTGCGGCTGCCGTGACGGCCAGACACAGCGTCAGCAACAGCCAACGAATGCAAGTGTGAAGTTGTTTGGTCTGCGTATTCATAGAGACACCTCCGGCCAGGCGCGCGGCGTTGTGGGGCGGCGCGCGCCCAGTCAAAACGAAATGATGTAGGAGAGCAGCACGGCCCTGTGCAGAACGCTTCGCAGGGCTGTGCCGTTAGGGCTGAGAACGAAACAAACTGTTCTCAAGGCTGGCCAAGGCTTTGATTATTAGCGGCATTCGCCCAAGCGTCCGCCGCTGAATGACCAGCGCACGGTCGGCGGCGTCGCGGCGAAATTGATTTCGCCTTCGCCGTCGGTGCCGTCAATCTTGCCGCAGGCTTTTTCAAAGCGCCCCTGGCCCGCCGAGACGGCCAAGACCGAGCGCAGCTTCATCAAGCCGGGCGTCGCGGTCGGAATCAGCGCGGCGCGGTCGAGCGTCAACAGGCAATCTTCGCCAGGTTCGCAAAGGCCGTTCTCATTGCTCTGGCCTTTGACCTCGAAGACGTGCGAAGTGATGGCGTTGATCGTGCCATCGGCGGCGGGCGGGTCTTGCGCCAACAAGCGCGCGGTGGATTTGATCTGCAACATGCGCGTGCCAAAGACGCCGCTGAATGGGCCGCCGCTCAGAATGAATTCAGCGTCTACAGAAAAGGTGTCCGCCGCCGTGGCGCTGCCTTGCCCGCGTGCCGAGACCTGATCGAAAGAGTTGTTGCCGCGTTGTGGGCCGAATTGGGCCTGCGCAGGTTTGAGTTGAACGGCGCAGAGGCCGCCGAGAACGAGTGTCAGGCTTGCCGAAACGAACCGATGCATTTTGTTTTTCATTGTCTTACTCCTTGTTTACAAAGTTGGGGTAACTATTCAAACCGATGCGGAACGGGGAGCGTGAGCGACCTAGCTTTCCGGTTGCGCCCAATGGCAAGGCTCAGTTTGCTCACGCTCCCCGTTCCGCATCGGCAGTATCAATTGTTGGCATAGGCGATCAGGATCAACACCAGCAACGTCACGTCGGCCGCGATGCCGACGGCGCTGGCGCTGGTGGCGCCGGATGGCGGCGAGCAGCAGCAGGGCAGGGTGTTCAGCCAAGCTGAAAATTTCGCCCGGCCAATTCCGGCTATTGTTTTTGCGGGGCCGGCGGCGCTACAATGCGCGCCGTCCGCACCGCTCAG
Organism: Acidobacteriota bacterium; assembly: GCA_031418175.1. GTDB lineage: Bacteria > Acidobacteriota > Blastocatellia > RBC074 > RBC074 > JACPYM01. The sequence continues at coordinate 2,341 of JANOWX010000922.1, forward strand.
CGGGTCAAGTTGTTCGAGTTACTTCAGCAAAATGGGCAAGTTAGGACGGCCTCAAACGCCGTCCCGCTTGGGAAAACGAAACGCCAAACCAGCGACGAAACCAGCGGCGCTTCGCTCCCCGAGCAGAAACGATTTCTTCATCGCTTCCATCCAGATAAAACGGGAAATGTCGGCGCAAGCTGCCATGCCCGGCGCATTTTTTTTTCGTTACGAAAAGTCTTCGACCTGCGCCAGCCGAATAAACACGGCCTTTTATTGGTTGTACAGGCACAGGTCGAAAAAACTGAGGGAGCAACCATGACCGCTGAACAGACGACCTCACCGCACCGCGTCTCGCAATTGTTGCTGGCCTGGGGTCAGGGCGACCCGGCGGCGCTCGATCAACTGGCCCCGCTGGTGGACGGCGAATTGCGCCGCCTGGCCCACCATTTCCTGCATCAACGTCCGCCCGATGCGCTGCTCGAAACCACCGCGCTGGTCAACGAAGCCTGGTTGAAACTGATTGACTGGCAAAATTCCAGTTGGCAAAACCGCGCCCACTTTTTCGGCATGGCCGCCACGTTGATGCGCCAAATCCTGGTGGACGAAGCGCGCCGGCGGCAGTACCAAAAACGCCAGGGCTTGCACGTTTCGCTCAGCGAGGCCGAGGGCATTGCCTGGGATGAACGCCCCGATTTACTGGCGCTGGATGAGGCGCTGAACGCGCTGGCGGATTTCGATGCGCGCAAAAGCCGCGTGGTCGAGTTGCGTTTCTTTGCCGGGTTGAATGTGGACGAGACGGCTGAGGTGTTGCGCGTGTCGGCACGCACGGTGGCGCGCGATTGGGATTTCGCCCAGACCTGGCTCTACCGCGAATTGCGCAAAGGAGCCAGCCATGCCTGAGCCCGCGCAATGGCCGCGCATCGAAGAGCTATTTTACGCCGCGCTCGATCTGCCGGAAGCCGAGCGCGCCGCGTTCCTGACGCGCGCGTGTTCCGATGACGATGCAGTGCGCCACGAAGTCAAGTCGTTGCTGGCCGCGCGCGTGGACGCTGAGGGTTTTCTATCGCAACCTGTGATTGAACGTTCGCTGCTCAGCGGCGCGCAACAGGCGGCGCTCAACGCGCGGCTGGGCAGTTCCATCGGCCAGTACAAATTGCTATCCGTGCTCGGCGTCGGCGGCATGGGCCAGGTCTTCCTGGCCGCAGACACGCGCTTGCACCGGCAGGTCGCGCTCAAACTGTTGCCGCCGCAATTCAGCCAGCAACCGGGCCGCGTGCGCCGCTTCGAGCAGGAAGCCCGCGCGACCACGGCGCTCAACCATCCCAACATCGTCACGCTCTATGACACGGGGCAGCACGAAGGGTCGTATTTCATCGTCAACGAGTTTGTGGACGGCCAGACCTTGCGCGCGCACCTGAACGAACACGGGCCGCTCTCTGTCAGCGAGGCGCTCAACATCGCGCAACAAATCGCCACGGCGCTCGCAGCCGCGCACGCCGCCGGCATCGTGCATCGGGACATCAAGCCTGAAAACGTGATGTTGCGGCGCGACGGCTTCGTCAAAGTGCTGGAATTCGGCTTGGCGAAACTGACCGGCGTGTTGCCGGAAGCAGCAGCCAGTCAGGACGAAACGCAAGACGAAGACAATCCGCAATCCGCAATCGTAAATCTGCAATCGCAAACAGCGGCGGGCGCGTTGCTCGGCACGATTCGCTATATGTCGCCCGAACAGGCGCGCGGCGACACGGTGGATGCACGGACGGATGTGTTCAGCTTGGGCGTGGTGCTGTATGAAATGCTGACCGGGCACCCGCCGTTTCAGCGCGCGACGGCGACCGAAACGTTAGCGGCGATTTTGGAAGCGGAGCCAGCAGCCTTGCCTGCGCAAACGCCTGTCGCGTTGCGGCAATTGGTCACGCGCGCGTTGCGCAAAGACCGTGAACAGCGATGGCAAACGGCGGCGGTAATGGTGGAAGCCGTACGCGCGTTGGTGGCGGAAACGCAATTCAACGCGCGGCTGGCCGAAACTCGCCCGTGGCGTGTTTGGATGGCAGGTGTCGGCGTTTTCATGTTGCTCTTGCTGGGTTGGGCAGGCTGGCGTTACTGGATACAAGGCAATGCCGTAGCGTTGGTGAATCTGGGCGAGTTGTCGCACAACTTTGTGGGCGAATGGAAGTTGGATAATGGCAGAACAAGCTCAGGGTTGATTATCTCGCCCAACGACCAAATGCTGGCCTTCAGCCAAAACCTCGGCGGTCGGGGAGAGATTTTTGTGAAGCCACTGGCGGGCGGCACGCCGCGACGGCTCACCAACGACGAATGGTTCGATCAGAATCCGATTTGGACGCCCGACGGGCAAGCCGTCACTTATCGCTCTACGCACGGCGACCAATTGGAATTTTGGCAGGTTCCCATCAATGGCAGTGTCAGCCAGCGCATAGCCACGTTGCCCGCCGCGTTGGCCGAGAAGTTCGGTTATTTGATGGGCTGGTCGCGCGATGGAGGGCGGCTTTATTTTGTGGCGCAAGCCAACGTGCATATCCTAGAGCCGTCCACCGGCAAACTTACCACGCTGACGAATTTTCCAACCACCGCACGGATTGGCTACGCTGATCTTTCGATGGACGAACAATGGCTCACCTATTCCGAACTCGTTGAAGGGGTGCTCCAAATTTTTGCGTTCAAATTAGGGCGTGACAGGCCCAGCCAGTTGACGCAGGGAAGCGAGCATAACAACTGGCCGGTTTGGCACCCCGATGGCAAGCGCATTCTTTTTTCCGCGCAGCGCAATGGTACCGGACAGATTGCCGTCGTGGGGCTCGATGGCAGTGCGCCGCAATTGTTGACGTCCAGCCCCTTGAATCTCACCTTCAAAGACATTACTCGTGATGGCCGTCGCATTCTCTATAGTACGGATGGTCAAAGCGCCGATCTCTTTCGTTACGATTTAGACACCAAGACGGAAACACGGTTGACCGCCTCGCAACAGCAATTGGAATTGAACCCGGACGTCGCGCCGGACGGTCAGTCGTTCGTTTATCAACAGCGGCTGCCCGGGCGAATCAACCAAGCGAGTTCGCTCTGGCGGCGGGAAACCCAAGACAAGGGCTTTCCCGTGCAATTGCTGGACAAGGCTTATGCGCCGCGTTGGTCGCCGCGTGGTGACCGCATCGCGTTCTTGCGCGACGCGCAGCCTTACAATGCTTTGTGGACAATGCAGCCGGATGGTTCGCAGGCTCGGCCCGTGATTAGCAGCCACATTCTGGAGAGTGGTCAAAAGGAGTTTCCCGAACGCGGCGCTTTCCCCAATCACTATGTCTGGTCACCCGATGGTAAGCTGTTGGCTTATCTCTCGCTCAAAGTTGGCCGCCCGGCGCTCTGGACAATTGGGGCAGACGGCACGAACGCGCAAATGATTCCGCCGCCGTCTGACACTACTTCGCGTCCGTTATCGCCGCTGTTCGCGCCTGACAGCCGCCGCCTGGTTTATTTGCAATTAAGCACGATCAAAGCCCGCCCCAATGCCCTCTGGCTGAGCGAAGCCGGGCAGCAACGCATGATTTTTCAAACCGAAAAATCCCTGCGCGTGCTTGGCTGGTCGGCTGATGGCGCGGCGCTTTTTCTGACGACCTTTGCGCGCGCCAGCGAGCGACAAAATGAGCCTGTGCAAGTGCTCAGGCTTGCACTGGCGGGTGGAAAGATCAGTGAACTGGCGGCCTTCGCCGACGCTTATACGACTTCCTTCCGGCTGGCGCCCGATCATCGCCGCATAGCCTTTTGCCAGCGCGTGCACGAACACGACGAACTCTGGCAATTGGCGCTGGCGACGGGACAAGCCAAACTCGTTCACACCAACGAAGACCCCTTCGTTTTTTTTGCTGAGCTGGGCTGGGCGCCGGACGGGCGCACGCTGTTTCTCAGTAAACAAACCAACGCAATCACCTTTATGGCGATTGATAACTTCAGATAAAAGGAGCAACCTATGGCCGAAATTTCTTTGCAAAAAATGCTGGAACTATATGGAAAGATGGCGCAGACCCGGGCCGCAAAATCCGATAGAGCCGAGAAGCGCATGCGCAGTCTGGTCGCCACGCACCTCAAGCAAGTCGCTTTGGTGGAAGACGAGGACGGCGAATGTGAGCCGCCCACTCACGTCAGGTGTCCTGATGGTACCTGTATGCCAGCCGAGATCGGTTGTGTTTCCCTGAAATCGCAGCGGGAACCAGAACAATGAGGCTGGCGAGAGAAGGCTGTTGCCTTTTCTAAACAAGGGGAGTCCGGCAACACCTGCCAGTCTCCCCTTGCTGTCACCTATTGCTGGGCCGTCATGCAGCGGCTAGAATCGGCCCCGTCACATTCTTTCGTTTCGAGGAGGAAACACGATGACTTCAGTTGCAGGAGTGGCCGTTGCCGAAGCGGCTTTTACTGACGCGGCGTTTGATGACAATGACTACGAAATCGTAAATGGCGTTAAGGAGGTCAAAATGGCCGGAGCATTGCACGGGCGCACGATTATGCGTTTAGGGTGGCGGTTGGCGATGCACGTCGAACAAAACCAGCTTGGCGATATGTATAGCCCGGACACGACCTTTCTCATTGGCGCGAATGAGCGGCTGCCCGATCTGGCGTTTCTTGCCAAAGAACGTATCCCCGCCGATGGGGTGCCGTTTGGCAAATGGGAAATCCCGCCCGACCTCGCCGTCGAAGTTATCTCGCCCAACGATATTTACACCAACGTCAAAACCAAACTCAGCGACTATTTCGCCGCCGGTGTGCGCGAAGTTTGGATCGTCGAGCCGGAAACCAGGCTGGTGACGATCTATCAGTCGCTCACGCGCGACCGCATCCTGACTGTAGACGATGAATTGACCAGCGAGTTATTGCCCGGCTTCGCCTGCCGCGTCGGTGATCTTTTCTGAACGCGTACCGCAGCACGCTCACAGCCCGCCGCGCAAATACGCCAAAATATCCGCCAGCGCCTGCTGATTTAACTGCTTCTCGAATCCATCCGGCATCAGTGAAAGCGCCGAGGCGCGAATGTCGGCGATGTTCGCGCGCAGGATCGTCACGTCGCCTTCGGCCCCGCCGCGCAAGGTCAGTGTGCCCGGCGTCTCGTTGCCCAGCACGCCGTCATAGATGTGGCCGTCCCGCGTCGTCACGATGTAATTGACGAAGCGCGCTTCGATGGCTTTGCTCGGATTCAGAATCGAAGTAATCAACTCTTCTTTGGTCTTGTTGTTGATGCCCGACAGGTCGGCGCCGATGCGCGCCCGTTCGCGTTGGGGCAGGTGGCATTTGGCGCAGTTGTCCTCGAAGTATCGCTTGCCGCGCGCGACATCGCCGGTGAGTTTGGCGGCGTCGAGGTAGGCCGTGACGACTTGGGCGCGGTCACTCAACTCTTCTTTGAAAAACCGCTGCGCGCGTTCTGAGATGCCTTTGTCAGGGTGGTCAACCAGCCGTGCGCGGGCCGCCGGATCGAAGGCCGCGCGTTCGATGCGTTCGTCTTCGGCGGCTTGCAGCAGGGTGCGCAGCCAGTCCTGATTGGTCAGCAGCGCGTTGAGCACCCGTTGCCGTGCGTCGGGCAGGTAGCTCTTCCA
>JANOWX010000923.1:0-1695 GCA_031418175.1 Acidobacteriota bacterium
CGAAAAAAATCTCACCAGTATTGTTTGTGTTAGGAGCTACGGTCAGGTGCATTCCTCCGCTTACGTCCAACTTGACTCCAGCCAGAGGAGTCGTCCCGATGCCGATGCTGCCGTTCGCTTCGGTCATGACCGAATCGCCGACCACGGTGGCCGTAGTGAATTTGGCGATCTGTCCGACGGTGGCGGCGGGAGCGGCGGCAGTAGCGGCGGCTTTAAGGTCTGGTTTGACACCTTGCTCGGTCGCCGTCTCTTCGATGGAGCGCGGCGCCGTGTCGCGTCCGCTGGCACTCGGGCGGTCGCTGAGTGTGCGTGCGCCCGCGATGACGGCGTCTTCGTTGCGGGAAACGGTGACCTCCGTGCCGACGCCCGTATCGGACTGGCTGGTGAGCCAGACACGATCAGCCTGGCCGTCGCGTTCACGCGCGCGATCCACGATGAAATGGCCGCGCCGCACGCGCTCGGTTGAGGCGTCCGCCGCTTTGCCTGCTTCTTTAATGGTCAACGTATAGGCGTACAAGCCGCTTTTGACCGGATTGCCATCCGGCCCCAACCAACGCCAATCAAGTTGGTTGACAGCGAGGGGCTGGCTGTCGAAGACCAGTTCGCCGCTTTGATCGAAGACTTGCAACCGCATCAGCTCCGCCCCGGCGGGCGCGCTGAAGCGCACCTGCTCGGGTTGCAGGATGATTTGCACCTCCGGCGGCGGGGCGGGGCGTTGTGGCGTTTGCGCCAGAATGCCGTTCAAGCTCAACAGAACCGTCAGTAAAATCGCGCTCACTCGTTTTGTCGTTTTCATAAGGCTTCTCCTAAAAGGCCAGCTCCTTCGTTTTAAGCCAGGCGCGCACCTGCCGATTGCAACGTGACGCTTTAGCTCTCAACTGGCACTGTCAGGCGCAGCGAAAGCATGTCGCCACAAACCGCGCTTTATTTTTTACGTGAAAGAAGTGGAACAGAGAGGCGTGACAGGCAGGTAGGACAGTTCGGGCTATTTGCCGCTGCTGCGGAAAAAATACCGGTTGACCTCTTCGACTGCGCCTGAAGCTGAAATGCCGGCAAGCGTCAGGATGTAATCGCCCGCCCGCAGTTTGTGCGCGGGCACCGCCACGGCAAGCTGGCCGGCGCGGGATTTGAGTTGGCTGCGGTTCCAAACGGCGGCGCCTTCCACCGTGCGAAGGCTGGCCTGATAGACAGTGTAATCGCTGGTTTCCAAGCGCATTCGCAATTCAATTTGGCTGGCGTCACGCGGGATGTTCAGAGCTTGCGGCGCGCTGCCGCCGCGCAACAGACTGGCGCTTAAGACAAATGAAAAAACCGTGGGTGGTTTGGCGGGCGGCGGGCCTGCCGAGGGGATTGTCGGTGAGGGCGTGGCCGATACTGTGGGGCGTTGTTCAGGTTGCGCCCGGGCGGCGGCGAGTTGTTCCGCCCAGTCGCGTTCGCGTTGTTGTTGCGCGGTTTGGGCCGCCGCCAATTGGCTGCGCAATTGGGCGCGTTCACGCAACAGTTGCAGCCCCCCGGCGCTGAGTAACACTAGCGCCGCCAGCGCGATCCCCCAAGCCAATTGTGGCCCGCGCAAGAACGCCCAGAGGCTGGCCCAAAACGCCGGTTTGTGCGCCGTGGTCTGTGCGGCAGCTTCATCCACAACTTTGAGCAGCTTGCGCGCCAGGGCGACGCGCTCGCGGTGTGGTTGGGAATCCA
>JANOWX010000924.1:0-4180 GCA_031418175.1 Acidobacteriota bacterium
CAAGCGCATAGATGTCGCTGGCAGCAGTCGGCTTGCCGTGCAATTGTTCAGGGGCCATGTAATGTAGCGTCCCGGCGACCATCGTCGTTTTGATCCCGGCTTGTTCTGCTGAGTCAATGACATTGGCAATGCCGAAGTCAATCAGGTTGACGTACTCATCCTCGCCCACTTTTTGCAGCATGATGTTTTCCGGTTTCAAATCGCGGTGGAAAATCCCGCCTGCGTGAGCGGCTGCGAGCGCGTGACCAATTTGGCGGAGCAGTTCTCCGGCTCGCGCAAGCTCCATTCCCTGCTGCCTGATCAATGACCGCAAGCTCAGGCCAGGCACGTATTGCATCACCAGGTAGGTGCGGCCATCAGGCAATTCACCCACGTCGAGCGCCCGCACTACGCCGGGATGATTTATCCGCGAGAGCGCCTCGATCTCTTGCTTGAATTTCTTCTCTAGCCATTCCTTCTGCTCAGGCTTCTTATAAGTTTCCTGTAGCAGTTTGATAACCACCTGGGTCTGGTGCAACTTTTGATCGCGCGCCAGGAAGACTTCTCCCATGCCGCCGCGCCCCAATTCCTTTTCAACCAGATAGCGGCCGCCCACCAACTTGCCCTGCCAGCGAATCACGGTTTTGGCTTCGCCAATGTGAGGAACGGCGAGGGAATCCACAGCGGGTTCGTGTCCCGCCAAAAGAGCCTCCACCGCTGCGCGGAGTGAAGGGTCTTCGGCGCAAGCCTGGTCGAGAAAAGCGGCGCGTTGGCGTGGCTCGCGCGCCAGCGCCGCCTGCATCACCTGTTGGACATGTTGATGGCGTTCAGGCGTCCTCATGCTTGTCCTCCGGCTTGGTTGATCTCGTTTGGTAAAGGGAACTGATTGGGGCGTTCGCAGCGCAGTTGGCCCGCGCTAGGCAGCGCAGGTCGTGACACAGATGAACGAGCACAATTGATAGTCGGCTACTTGATCGCCTGGGGCTAAGGTGATGAGTAGCGAGGTGGCCTGTTTGGGGGAGGTTTTCATCGCTTCTTTCCTGCAAAAGATCAGGTGTTCTGCCTTTGGGAGACGGGGGATTCTAACGCACAAGAGAAAATAACCAAATGCCGTGCGAGACTTTAGCTTGGTTCCATTCGATTGCCTTGGCCAAATTCCATAGCCGCTACGAATCGGCAATCCTGAAAACGCTCGGTGCAAAGCGCAAACTGATCGTGGCGACATTGTTGGTCGAATACGGCGTGCTGGGTTTGCTGGCGGGCGCGCTGGGGTCATCGGCTGCGATTGCGTTGACCTGGGCGGTCAGCAAGTACGGGCTGGAAATCACCTGGCGCTTTGTGCCGTCGGTGAATCTGTTGGGCGTGCTGTTGGCGCTGGTATTAGTGATGGCGGTGGGCGTGGTGTCGAGTTGGGATGTGCTGGTGAAAAAGCCGTTGGGGATTTTGCGGTCGGAATGAAACGCCTTGCCGGATTGGGCCACAACCTAAATGCGTTGCTGAGCCCTTCTTTTCATTGCCCCCAACAACCCAACCGCCGCCCATCCCGACGGCGCCGCAAATGGCAAACAAAACCAGCTTGCCTGACCGTGATCTCCTGCTGTTACTTTGCGGCGCCGTCGGCGTGGGCGGCGGTTGGGTTGTTGGGGGTAAAATTGTTCGGACTAAAGCAGCGGCCTCCCTTGTTCGGCGAAGCGCTTTAACTTCATGTTCAAGGTCTGGACGCGCAGCCCTAGCAGCTTTGACGCCTTGGTCTGGCTGTTGCCGCTTTGTTGCAACGCCGTGACGATCAGCGAACGCTCGAAATCATCCACCAGATTCGACAACTCGATGCCTTCGGGCGGAATGCTGCGCAGTTTGGCGAAACGAATATGCGCGGGTAAAAACTCTTCAGCAACCTGCTGGGGCGGAAGATTTGAAATCGCGCTTTCCAGCACGGCCTCCAGCTCATCCAGGTTGTGCTGCCACTCATATTCCATCAGCACGCGCATGGTTGCCGCCGCAATTTCCGCTGACCCTTTGCCCAGCTTTTTTACGATGCGCGCGGCCAGATGCCGGGCCAGATAAGGGACATCTTCGCTGCGTTCGCGCAAGGGTTTGAGCGTGAAGCTGTAGGGGCGCAGCAGTTCGACCAAGCCATAGGCAATGCGATTGTCAGCCGTGCGCTCCGCCGGATTGCATTCCGTGGCAAAGATCAAACGCTGTTCGATCAGGCTGGCATTTTTGCGCCAGCGCTGCTCTTCCAGATAGACCGCGAACCGCTGTTGCAACAAGGCCGTCAGGCTGGTCAATTCATTGATGAAGATCGTGCCCTGCTTGACCGTGTCCAAAATACCGGGCACGCCCGCCTGCGTGTTGGGTTGACCGTGCGCGCCGAAAAGCAATTCGTGCAAAGCGTCGCCGCTCAAGCCGTGCGCATTGACGGCGAAAAAAGGCTTCGACCAATTGGCGCTGGCGTTGTGCAAGGCGCGCGCGATCTGTTCCTGGCGCAAGCCGCGTTCGCCGATCAAGAGCACCGGCTGTTGTTGCGACGCCTGCACGCTGATGAACTGTTTCAAGTCCTGCACGTTTTGGCTGACACCGGTGAAGCACTCGTAATCGCCCAGTTCGACCACACGCGGTTGACTCACCAGTGACAGGGGCACACGTGGCAGCGGGGTTACCGTTTTGTGAGCGAGCATTTCGACAGCCATAATTACTTCCAACTGCTTCCCTTCACCTGCCCTCAAATCCAGTACCTGTGCGTTGAGAGCCGCTTGTTCTTTGAGGCTGGCAGTCTGTTACATCGTCAGGTAAATGTCTTCAAGACGCCGTAAAAAGCGGTAAATGTTGTCAACGAGGTGTAAAAGCATGCGCCGCAGCCGCAACGGCGCGCCGCGTTCGCGCTATACTGCGCGGCGTCATCAACGCGTGAACTGCCGGGAGCGCCTATGGAATTCCTGCCCAAACTCAAACACTTTGTGCGCCAGAACAGGCTCTGGCTGGGCCTGCTCGCGGTGGCTTTGCCGTTGCTGGTCAATCTGGGGCTGCAATACCGCGCCTTGTCCGTGCTGCAAAACACGATGCCCGCCGCCCGCACGGTTTATACGCGCCGCGTGCTGGCCGATGCCGTCAACAAAGTGAATATGACCTACAAGGAAAAGGCCGAAGAGGTGCTGAGCGTGCCTGCCACCGCGTTCCTTTATCGTTATCCTGATCCGAAAGAGGTGCGCAAACGGCCCAGCGACTTTCCGCCGATGCTGAATCCACGCCAGTTTCTGGATTACAAACAGATTGACGCGCACTTCCTGAAACACCAATTCAAGGGCGCGCGGCTGCTGTTTATCGGCATGGTCGCGGGGCCCTCCGATCCGACGTTTACCTTCATTGATTTTTACGATCCGCACTCCTGCACGATTCGCAAAAACATCTCGTCCAGCGAATTGGGCGCGGCGCACGCGGCGGCGGCGAATTGGACGGCGATGGCGATGACCAACACCAAGGCACCGTCGTTGCGTATCTCGGTGGATGAGCGCGATGCGCAAAACCGCTTGCTGGTGAAACCGATTGCCGACGAAAAGTCGCGCGTCGTCGGCGTAGTCGGCATGTTTCTCGATCAACAGGTCTTTCAGAATGATTACCTGCTGCCCGCACTGAACGAGGCCTTGCCCGCCGCCTTCCCCGAAGAACATCGAGAGGTCGTGCTCACGCTCAACGAAAAGATGAAAGTGTTTTATGCCAGCCAACCGTATGAAGGCGCGGCCTATGACGCCGCCTACCAACTACCCTTCGTTTTCAGCGATTGGTATGTCGGTATGCGCATGAAAAATATGACCGAAGCGCAATGGAGCCGCCGCTACTTTCTGACAAACCTGGCATCTTCGCTGCTCACGGCGCTGGTCTTGCTGGGCGGAATTGTGTTGACGCTGCGCACGGCCTCGCGCGCTATGCGGCTGTCGCAGATGAAGTCCGACTTCGTCTCGAACGTCTCGCACGAGTTGCGCACGCCGCTCGCCTCGATCCGCGTGTTCGGCGAATTTCTGAAAATGGGGCGCGTGCGCGATGACGTAAAGATTCGGGAATACGGCGAGTACATCGAAACCGAAAGCCGCCGCCTGACCCAACTGATCAACAACATTCTCGATTTTTCGAAGATCGAATCCGGCCAAAAGACCTATCACTTCGAGCCGGCGGACATTGAGGCCGTCGTGGCGGAAACGCTCAA
>JANOWX010000925.1:0-1635 GCA_031418175.1 Acidobacteriota bacterium
CCGACGTTCATATTGAGCTTTGAAGAAAGGCGAAAATCAGCTTGTAAAAAGGCACCGTATTCATTGAAGTTGGGACGCGTCAACGCCCCCGCCGTGCCTTCGCCCGCGAACGATTGTTGATAGCGCGACACGAAGCGATAGGCGGTTCCGCTCGCCGGGTTGAAGTGATTGCCGAATTCCGCAAAACCGTTCGTGGCTTGGAAGAAATAGCGCCCGCCAAAATTGCCGGGGAAGAAGTTTTCGATCTTCTCGATAATCACATCCACGCCGCCTTTGAGGCTGAGTTTGCCTGTGATGTAGGTGACATTGTCTATGATTTGAAACTTGTCTTCATTCGTGGCGCGCGGGCTGAAGCTGTTGCGTCCGAAGATGTACGCGGTTGTGCCACCTTGCAACACGTTGCCTTCGGCGTTGTCAGTGTTGGCGATGCCGGGTTCTTTATCAAACGCAACTTGGGCGCGAAATTCGTTGAGTAGCTTCGCGCTGAAGGCGCTGTTCAGTGTCACGCCGTAGCTATCGGTCGTGACGTTGCTGCCGCCGCTGTGTTCTTCGGCGCTGGTCGGGCCGCTGTTTTCCAGATTGCGACCTTTGAAATTTTGCCGATTGTACCGCAGGCTCAAGCGACTCGCGCTGTCAAGCTGCCAATCCAATTTGGCAAGGTACACATCCTGATTGAAGCCCAGTGTGTAGTTTTTGACGAGCGGTGAGAGGCGCGCCAAACCTGCTTGCGAAGCGGTCACGCACGCCGCATCGCAACCCGTGCTTGCCACGCTTGGAGCCTGTGCGCCGAGCGCGGCAATGATCGGGCGCGTGTTGCGTTGCCCGTCGAAGTTGAAGAAGAAAAACGCGCGATCCTTTTTGATTGGCCCGCCGATGTTGCCGCCGAATTGGTTGAAGTGATAGGCGGGTTTGTCCGCTTGGCCGACAATCGTTTTGCTGACGGTGTCGTAGCGGAAGCCCACCGGAATCAAGGCTGGCGCTTGAGCCGCCGTTTCCAAATTACCATCGCGGCGCAGACTGTTGGCATTCAGGATGCGATCACGGAAAAACTCGAACGCTGTGCCGTGCCACTGATTCGTGCCGGATTTCGTGACGACGTTGATCGTGCCGCCCGCCGCGTGTCCGAATTCAGCGGAAAACGAATTCGTGTTGACCTGAAATTCCTGCACCGCGTCTTGCGAAAATTGATACGGCGCGCGGCCTGAACCGGTGCGCCCCAACGCTTGCCCGAAGAAGTTATTGTTGTTGTCTACGCCGTCAATCTGAATGCTGTTGAAGGTGCCGCGCTGTCCGCCGAAGGACAGATCGCCCTGCCGCGTCGAATCGCGTACGACGCCCGGCGTCAGCGTCGCAAAGTCGAGGAAGTTGCGCCCATTGACCGGCAGTTCGCTGACCGCTTTGGAGTTCACAGAGCCGCTGACGCTGCTGCGCGTGGTTTCGATGACGGGCGCAATGCCAGAGATTTCGACCGTCTCGCCAACCGCCGAAACTTTTAGCGCGAGGTCGAGGTTCAGCTTTTGCCCGACGGTGAGCGTGATGCCGCTGAATTTGCTTTCGGCGAAGCCAGCCGCGCTGACCGCGAGTTGATAATTCCCCGGAGGCAGCGCCGGGAGGCGATAAATGCCATTGGCGTCC
>JANOWX010000926.1:0-8252 GCA_031418175.1 Acidobacteriota bacterium
CGCCAGTGCTGCATTTTCTACCAGTGTTCCAAACTTGGTTGTTCTGATTTAGAAAGCAATAGCTCGTTGAGTTCCCTGCCCTGCCTTTGTGGCATTTCACCCACGCCTGTCAGCACTGCAATCAATGCCGTCAATTCCCTCTCTAACTCCGGGCATTCGATTTGCCCAATGAGTTGCTTTCTGGCGATGATGAGGAATATCCCGCACTTGGATAAAAGAGGATTTCACGATGCTGAACAATTCACCCACGACTATAAAGTTTTCGCCCGAGTTCACACGCGATTTGTTGTTACGCGATGGCGCCCTGCTGCGCGTGCGTGCCTTACGACTTGATGACCGGGACAAGCTCAGAGCTTTATTCGAGCGCTGTTCACCAGAAACGCTGCGTTACCGGTTTCTCTATTCGATCAAAACACTATCTGACACAATGCTCGACCGTCTGATCAATGTTGACGGGGCGCAGCACATTGCCCTGGTCGTGACGCTGGGCGAAAACAACTTTGAGCGCATCGCCGCTGTGGGCCGTTATCAGACGATTGAGGAGCGACCTGAAGTCGCCGAGGTTTCCTTCTTAGTCGAAGACGCGATGCAACGGCGCGGCATCGGCACGCAACTGCTCGACACCTTGGCTGAACTGGCGCGCGCGCATGGCTTGACGCGTTTTGCCGCCGATGTGCTGACCGACAATCGGCTGATGCTTTCAGTTTTCCGCAAAGCTGGTTATGGCTTGTCAGGTTCGACCAGTTACGGTGTCACGCACCTGGAATTCCCGATTTGGCAAACCGAATTGATGCGCGCCCGTGCCGAAGCGCAAGAGGCCGAAGCGGAGCGGGCTTCGCTGCGGGCGGTGCTGGCGCCGCAATCCATCGCCGTGATCGGCGCGAGTCGCAATGAAAAATCGGTTGGTGGAGCGCTCTTTCGCAATCTGGTGCGCTGGGGATTTCAGGGCACAGTCTATCCGGTCAATCCTGCCGCCAAATCGGTCGCGAGCGTGCGCGCATACGCCAGCATCGGCGCATTGCCTGAAACGCCGGAACTCGCCTTCATCACGGTGCCCGCGCCAGCCGTGCTCGAGGCGGCACGGCAATGCGCAGCCGCAGGCGTCCGTGCGCTCTGTGTGCTCTCCGCCGGTTTTGCCGAAGTTGGTCAGGAGGGAAAGAATGCTCAGGCTGAATTGCTGGACATTTGCCGCGCTTCCGGAATGCGTCTGGTGGGGCCGAATTGCTTGGGAATGGTGAACGCATCAAGCGAGGTTCGTATGCTCGGGACATTTGCGCCGATGGAACCGCCCGCAGGCAATCTGGCGATGAGTTCGCAATCCGGCGCGTTGGGGTTGGCGCTCATCAACCAAGCCAGACAATACGGTCTGGGCATCTCATCGTTTGTCAGTACGGGCAACAAGGCGGATGTTTCGGGCAACGACTTGCTGCAATACTGGGAAGCGGATGAAGCCACGGATGTCATCCTGCTTTACCTGGAAAGCTTCGGTAATCCGCGCCGCTTCGCACCGATTGCCCGCCGCGTAGCCCGGCGCAAACCCATCGTCGCGGTCAAATCGGGACGCACTGCCGCCGGCGCCAAGGCCGCTTCGAGTCACACAGCCGCGTTGGCGAGTTCGGATCGCGCCGCCGATGCGTTGTTTGCTCAGACTGGGATCATTCGCGTGGATACCCTGCATGATTTTTTCGCCGTCGCGCGCTTACTCGCACAACAGCCAATCCCAGCAGGCAATCGCGTCGGTATTCTGACAAATGCCGGTGGCCCGGCAATCCTGGCGGTTGATGCCGCAGAAGCGGCGGGATTAAAAGTGCCAACGCTGAGCGAGGAAACACAGGCCAAACTGCGGGCGTTGTTGCCAGCGGCGGCCACAGTCAGCAATCCCGTTGATATGATCGCCAGCGCCACACCGGAACAGTACCGTGCTTGCTTGGAAACGCTTTGCAGTGAGCAGGAACTGGATGCCTTGCTGGTAATCTTCATTCCGCCGCTGGTTACCCCATCCGCCGAAGTTGCCCAAGTCATAGGCGATGTCGTCAGTCAGCGCGAACATCAACTCAAACCCATCGTGGCGGTTTTCTTAGACCCGGCGGCGCACCTGACGGCGATTCAAGCGGGCGCACGCAAAGTCCCCGTCTTTAACTTCCCCGAAAGCGCGATGAGCGCCTTGGGGGCAGCCGCGCGTTACGGTGCCTGGCGCGCACAACCGGCGGGTAAGCTCATCCCGATCGAGATTGATCAAGCCATTCTCGATGAAGTCTTGCAACACCACGGCGCAGGCTGGCTTCCCTCCCCCGCTGCGGCGCAATTGTTGCGCGCCGCTGGTATCGAATCCTTGAAGGCAGTCATAGTTCGTTCACCCGAAGCCGCGCTAATCGCCGCCAAAGACTTTGGACGCCCTGTCTCGTTGAAAGTCGTTGAACCGCCGGTTTTGCATAAATCCGATGTCGGCGGGGTCTTGCTGAATATCCCGCTAGATGATGCCGCCGCTGCTTATGAACGGTTGGCATCCCATTTGGCCGAGCACGGAATTACTTTAACGGCTGCAAGCGTGATTCCGATGGCGCAACCCGGCGTCGAGGTCTTGGCCGGAATAACCATTGACCCGGTGTTTGGCCCGCTTGTCGCGTTTGGCTCTGGCGGCATTCTCGTTGAATTGCTTGACGACGTCGTCTTCCGCGTCCTGCCGCTTACCGACCGCGATGCCACAACGATGATCGGCGAAACCCGCGCCGCGCGCTTGCTGAAAGGTTATCGCGGAACATCTGCCGCCGATGTGGCTGCTTTAGAACACGTATTGTTGCAACTTGGCGCACTGGCCGAGGCGGCACCGCGCATTGCTGAAATTGATTTGAACCCTGTGATCGTTCACCCGGCCGGCCAAGGGTTATCCTTGATAGATGCACGGGTGCGCTTGATTTAGGACTTGAACGGACGCAGTGATTCAACCAATGAAACGCGCTGCGAGCAAATTGAACTTGTTGCTTATGACCCGATTCCCCGTCCTTTCTTGACTCGGGACTGCTGCGGCGTAGAAAAGATTGGTTGGCTCGCCGCCATCCTGGACTAAAGCAGTCATTAGCATCGAAAATCAAGCCCACTTCCCTGCTATCGTAAGTGCTCGCTCTTACGTGGATTGACGGCTAGAGAAAATCGCTTGGTCGTGAGCAGTTAGATTGACAATTATTACCACTCTGAAGGATAAAATACCGGGCGGTAATATCGTCACGTTTCACGCAACAAGGCAATGGAATGAAGCAAGCTCGAAGACGGCAGCGGCAATTCGACCAATTAGCAACCCCTGAGGGCGTGCGCAGTATCTTGCAGCAATTACGTAATGCCGCACCCAACCTGATACCGGCGGAAGAAGAGCGCCTCATTTCATTGTTGAATGCGGCTCGTTACCTAGAAAAAAGACCAGCAAACTATTCAAACCGTGGCCGCCCAAGTCTATGGACACCAGATGAGTTAAGTGAAGTCATAACACTACTTCGTGACTTGTTAAGGCGCGAAACGAACGGGCGTGTCTCACTTCAGACCTTCATCGGCCAACACCTTCCACTGCTCAGCTATCCGCTTGAAGTTACCAACGCGTTGGAACGCGGACAGATCAATAAACAAGAAGCAACTTCCCTGTTTCGGCTGACAGCCGAACGCCTGCAAACCACTGAAACCGAGGCGCAAAAATTGCGCGAAGACCTGTTAAAAGCTCATATAGCGACCGCTGGATCGCAAAATCAACTGCGCGAAAGGGTTAACGAGTTACTTGGGAAAGACACCCTGTTCTCTCGTGAAACATTGGTGCTCGGAATGGCCAAAACCGATTCCCTGCTCGAGTTTAACCGCCAGGACGTAAAGCACATCTTCTTTGAAACAATGCGTGATCTCTTTTATGCAATCCGCTCGCTCAACCCCGAAGACCTTTTAGATGAAGACATTGCAGAGTTTATGACCACCTCGGATGCACTAACGAACAAGCTCAAGGCAATCGAACAACGCGTTAGTCAGATGAAAACTCTACAAAAGGCCAACACCGCTCCATTAAACAAACCTGCTCCCAAGGGTGAGTTACAAATCATCAGTGATCCGCTCACAACCCAGATAACCTACAAGTTCAAATAGAGTTACAACACTTTACCTAAGTGCAATTATCAGCGATCGAAGCATTCTCACCGGGCACTTTCAGGGATCAGATGCTTGGTTGCCTCTTCAGTTAAAAACCACTAGCATCGTAATGTCATCTGGACTATACTTTGACCTAAGCCTAGCTTGAAATAAGAAACTAATCTGGAGAACTGATGACAACAAGTATCGTCACGATTGCAAACCTCAAGGGAGGTGTCGGCAAAACTGCTTCGGTAGTTAACATTGCCGCTTCGTATGCCCAAATGGGAAAAAAGGTTTTGGTGGTTGATCTGGATCCGCAGGGGGACGCCACTGGGTACTTTGGCGCTGAAGATGCGGCGATTGCCCAGAACAAACATATGGCGACGGCCATCAGCGAGAATTTGTCCCTCGAAGAAATTCGCCTGCCGACGATGGTTGAAGGCGTGGACATTCTCGCCGGCACGCGGGATTTGCGGGATATTCAAAAGAAGATGGAAGGTGACATTGACCAACATCTATTGCTTGATTCCCTGCTGAGGAGCAAACAAACTAGAAATTACGACATCATCCTGATTGACACCCATCCCAGTGAGGATTGTTTGCTGGTCTCAGCATTGTTCAGTGCTCATTACTACCTAATCCCGCTCTTTCCCGAACGCCGCACGAGTAATGCCGTTTCCACAATGATTACCTTTGCCGGAAAATTGCGCCGGTTAAACCCTATGCTCATGCTGCTCGGGTGCATCATTACCAAGTTTGACCGTAAATCAGCGACCCACGTGCGCTTTGAGAGTGTGCTGCGCGAAGGTAGCAAACAAGGCAACATACGCATCTTTGAATCTGTCATACCCGCTAGTACAGCAGTTCAAGGGTCAGAATCTGCCGAACAACCGCTTATCAACTACAAACCCAACGCCCGCGTCACGATTGCCTATTCCGCGTTGGCGGGTGAAATCCTGCCCGGCTTACGCGGTAAGCGGCAAGGTAAAGTACCGCAACCAAACGTAGCGGCCATCGCATTGATTCCTGACGATTTTGAAATTGAAGTGGCAGACGAGATTGTAATGTAAGTACGTAATTGCCAACGCGTTGGCAATTACGTTCGGATGGAGCTAATTCTCCGGTCGTTCTCAAAGCCACTGTTGATTGCCAACGCGTTGGCGCGAATTCCCTGCTGAAAGCAACCAGGGCCAATAATTGATTATATGAAAAGCAAAAAGATTGCTTCTTCTGCTGAAGAAATGAAAACGCGGTTGTTCAGTTCGACGACTCAAGCATACGTTGGTGAGCAGCAACCCGACAGGTTGAAAGCATACCTAGACTATGTCGGGAAAACAGTTACGGTGCCGATTGACTTGATTGTAATTGAAGACAATGTACGCAAACAGGTGGACACCTCCGCCGCGAAGTTTCAGGAACTCGTCGAATCCATTAAGCGTGAGGGCTTGTTGCAAAACCTGATTGTTGATGTTCGCAATGGTGACACAGGCACTTATCTATCTTGCGTTTCAGGCCAGCGACGGCTGCTGGCGGCAAAGGTTGCCGGCGTTGAAAAAGCCGTTTGCTTGCTCAAGCAATATGGCGAGGGAGATCGTGTTTCAATTGGGTTGACTGAAAATCTGGTGCGGCAAGACCTGCATTGTCTTGATGTGGCGGATGGGTATGCAGAGTTGCGGCGCAGCGGCTGGACAGAGGAAGAGATTGCCGACCGCTTCGAGCGTGGACAGCGTACGATTCATCGTTACCTGCTCATCGCCTCTTGGCCTGAGGAAGTCAAACAACAGATTCGCAAATACCAAGACATCTTCACGACCCGAGTCATCTTCAACAATTTCGTCTCGCGCGGTTTCGCCAATAATGAAGAATTGAAAGCAGCAGTGGCGGCCAAAATTGCCGCCAGCACCGCCACAACCTCTGCGGCAGGGACGAA
Organism: Acidobacteriota bacterium; assembly: GCA_031418175.1. Classification (GTDB taxonomy): domain Bacteria; phylum Acidobacteriota; class Blastocatellia; order RBC074; family RBC074; genus JACPYM01. Next base: position 6,035 of record JANOWX010000926.1, read on the forward strand.
AACTCTCAGAGCTAACCCAGCCCCAAAACTCGGCCCGGAGCTGCAGCGCGGCGTGAAAGTACTGTCAGATAAATTGCAAACCGGTATCAAGGTTAAGACCTCCGGCGGGCGGGGAAGACTTGAAATTGGATTTAACACCGAAGATGAACTGCGCCGAATTTTGAATTTACTTTCATTGGAATAGCAATTCCGTGCCAACGCGTTGGCAAGTTAAGTTTGAAGGTGAAGATTCGTGCTTGCATCCATCAAAAGTGCCCTATGCATGTTAACCGGAGCGAATTCTACTGCTTTGCCAAAGAAAGCGGTCACAATGCGGTGGTAAGTCCAGTGAATCAATGTCGGTGCTGAGAAAAAGTAAGGCTAAGGCACTTTGGATGGGCAATTGGGGCACTTACGATTTCCAGATCGGGGCACTTACGATTACGGCAATCCACTTTGAATAGACGATTCTGGCACTTTGAATGTACGAGTACAGGCACTTTGAATCGTCCTTATGGGCACTTACGCATGACTGACAGGGCACTAACGCTGGATTAATTCCGGTCTAAGCGCCGTTATTTCATAACTTAAGGACTAAGGACATGACATGACTCCATGACCTTGGTTACATGACTTCACGACCGGCAGGTTGGTTTATCAAATTTCGATTATGGGGATCAATGCAAAGCCCGAAGCGCAAGCGTTGCCGCTAAAGGTTTCTTTTCAAGACATGCAGATCAGTTCCGATCTGGATAACCCGGAAAACCTCATTCCGCTGGAAGTCATTCGGACTGAAAATGTCATCAGCAAATTTCCGGTGCATAACCTGGCAAAAGCTGGGCGGGTGAATATAAAACTCACCCGCAAGCGCCATGACGGCGAGGTTGAGTTTCACTGGGAAGTTACCTACAACGAAAAGTATGGGGAAGCCAAACAACTGGCCTATCAGATTGATACGTTGATCATTGCCAAACGCATTTACGACATGTTCGAGTCCAGCCAGCCAATCCCACATATCATCCCGATCGGCAGTCTTTATCAAATTTGCCAGGAATTAGGCATGAATCCACAGTCCGGCAAAAACAAGAACAACGTCAAACGCGCGCTGGGCCAAAATGCCGGCGCGTTCATTGATGCCAAGGTCACTTACAAAGACCGGGCCGGCGAAGAGCGCCGTTTGAACGCCCAATTTTCCCGCTACGCGGTCGTTCACCGCGATCAGAAACTGCCGGATGGACGCCGCGCCGACCAGGTTTACATCGTCTTGCAGCCGATTTATCACGAAGTCTTGAACAATGCCCGCTGGCGGCCGCTCAACTTTACGTATCTCAAAGAACTGCCGCCTGGCGCCCAGCGCTGTTACGAAATCATCTCAACCCGAATTTTTGCGGCGATCAAATACGGCCATCCAAGCGCCGAGTTGAGTTATTCCGATTATTGCGCCTTCAGCGCCCAAACCCGGCAATCGAGTTACAAACCGTTTCGCGCGCAAATGGATCACCTACACAAGCCGCATTTGATCTCAGGCTATCTGGATAAAGTCGAGTACCGGCAAACGGTGGATGCCGATGGCGCAATAGACTGGATCATCGTCTATTTCCCAGGCTTGAAAGCCCGCGTGGAATTCAACTATTTCAACCCCAGACTGGAAGGGGCCCGCAATCACAAATTGCTCGAAGGGGCCACGACATCGGTCAAGCAGGGCGCCAAACAGGATCGCAAGTTGGCGCAGCGCATTTCAAGCAAATTAAAAGGCGAGCCGGGCAGGGAAGTCCCCGGCACCACACAGTCCACCAAACTGGTACGGTATTTTCACCAACACGTACACGGCGAGGCTGCCGAATACCAACCGACCAAACGGGAATTGGAGCAGGCGACGCAACTTTTGCGCGAATACGGTGAAGAGGCGGCCCGTTACATCGTGGATTTTGCCATCGAAGAAGCTCCGAAAACCAAGTTCGAGATGCAGGTCTTCGGCGCGGTCTTGGTTTTTGAGAAACGCGCGCTCAACAGCTTTCGCAAACGCCAAACCGCCGAGCAACCGGAGCTTTTCGAAATCCCGGAGCAGGGAATTGAACGCTACGAAACGGCCAGGGATACGACCCGCCAACCGACCCTTAAATACGCGTTGGTCGAAGACCCTGATCCGGCTGAGCAACTTTACGCGACGCTCGATCCGGCTGAACGTGAAGAATATCGGCAGCGTGTGGAAGCGAAGATCAAGGCCAAAGTCGGCGAG
>JANOWX010000927.1:0-2607 GCA_031418175.1 Acidobacteriota bacterium
CAATCGGCATTACAGACGCCGTCGTTGGTGTCCGCCGTCTTCGTGACCGTCAGCAACGCGCCTTGTTCAAACGCGCCGATGTCCGCGCCGTCGCCGCCCATAGCGTTGGCGATGGTCGGGTTGTCCACCGGGCGCGCCAAGCCGCGCTGATCGGTAGTGAAGCCGGAACTGTGGCCTTTGTCGAGCGCGGGGCTGTTCAACGAGGTGAAGGCGTGGGTCAGCGTGGGGCCGCCGTTGTTGGCGAGCGCGCCGAGTTGGGGGTTGAGGGGCGCTGCGCCCGTGCCGGTCTGATCGCCCGTGCCGGCAAACGTGAGCGCGCCGCGATTGCCGATGAGGTTGAAGCCGTTGGACGTGACGCCCGTGTTGCCGCTGGCGACGACATCCGGCTGCGTGGCGTTGTTCTGATTCGCCGCGATGAGGTTGTTGCGGAGCGTGACCGTGCCGCTGTTTCTGAAAACCCCGCTGGCGCCGCCCCCGCCCGCCACCGCGTTGTTGGTGATGGTGCAGTTGGTGAGGGTGGCGGGGCCATCCGTCTGGAGGCCGCCGCCGCTGAGGGCGCCGCCCAGCACGCTATTGCCGCTGATGGTCGAGTTGGTCACGGTCAACGTGCCGAGGGAATTCTCCAAGCCGCCGCCGCCGACGTTGGCCGTATTGCCGGAGATGGTCGAGTTGCTCACGCTCAACGTGCCCTGGTTGTAAATGCCGCCGCCCTGGACCGCCGTATTGCCGGCGATGGTCGCATTGCTCACGCTCAACGTGCCGCCGTTGTTGAAAATCCCGCCGCCGAGGGCGAAGCCTAAACCATTCCCGCCGGTCAGCGTCATGCCGCTCAGGCTCACCGTAAAGTTGCCGTTGATCGTAAAAACGCGGAAGGCTTGTTGGTTGCCCGAAACCGTCAACAGGTGCGCGCCCGTGCCGTTGATGGTCAGGTTGGATGCGATGGCGAGTTGGCCCGCCGTGAGCGGGATGGTTTGCGGCGTGTTGAAGAGCGCCGCAAAGTTAATCACGTCCGCCCCACTGCCCGCGCCGCAATCCACCGAGCCGGATTGGTTGTCGGCGTTGGCGTTGAGGATGGCTTCGCGCAACGAGCATTGCCCGTTGACGTTTTGCTCATCCGCCGCCGTCGTCACGACGAGGGGCGGCGTCGGCGGGGCGATGTTCACGGTAAATGTCGTGAACGCCCCCGCCGCGACAAAGACGCCCAGATTGTCGGCCACCTGACTGGCCTGCATCGCCACGGTGTAAGTGCCGTTGTCGCCCGCATCCCAACTGCCGCCCGGCGGCGTGATCGAATAGGTCGCGGTGCGCGGCGTACCGTTGTTGTTGACGTCTACGCTGACAAAGGTGGCGGCGGCATTAAACGCGCCGGGGCCCGTGACGCGCACATCGTTGCTGTCCAGCGTGCTGACGTTGATGGCGGTGTCGCCGGTGTAAGTGACCGTGAACGTATACGACATCGCGCCGCCGGCCGTAACGTTGGCAGCGGTCGCGCTGGCGGTCGGCGCGGAGGTCGTCTCGATGCTGGTGAGATTGATCTGCTGGTGACTGGTCGCTGTGAACGTGCCGTTGCCGCCGGGCAGTGTCAGCAGCGGATTCGTCACGCCCGCCGCAATGATGTCGAGCACGTCGCCGGGCGCGGTCGTGGGCGCGCCGCCGTTGACGTTTAGCGTGCGCGGCGCGCCATTCGGCACCGGCGTGAGGTTGAATGTATCGCTGCCGTCAAAACCGAAGAGTTGCAGCAGCGACAGATCGGCAACGCTCGCCAGACTGTTGACCGTGAAGCTGTCGTCGCCGCCTACGCCGTTGACCGTCAGCGTTTCCACCGTGCCGATGTCCAGGCCGAACGGGACGAGGTTCGTGCGGCTGAACGCGATGCGCGTAGCGTTGGCGGCGACGGTGAATGTGTCGCCCGCCGTGACTGAGCCGTTGACTTGCACGGTGTCAGCCTCCGTGCCGCCGTCCATCGTGTCCGTGCCGTCGCCGTTGCTCCACGCCAGCACATCCGCGCCCGCGTCGCCATTGAGCGTATCGCTCGCTGGCCCGCCGACCAGCGTGTCGCCGCCGGGGCCGCCCAGCAAGATGTTGGCGCTGAAATTGCCGGTGAGGCTGTCGCCGCCCTGCCCGCCCGTGACGTTTTCAAAATTGCTGATGCCAGTCGTGCCCGTGGCCGTGCCAGCAGCCAGGTTGACATTGCCATTGGTGAAGACCTGTCCGCGAATCAAACCGTTGGGTGCGGCGGCGGTATGGATGTTGACGTAAGTGATGCCGCCCAGCCACGCCGCTTCGTGTTGCGCGGGCAAGGCTACGCCCGTGGCGTTGAAGGTGAAGCCCGTCCCGGCGGAAGTGAGCGGCGCAAGCGGTTGCAGGTCAATGATGACCGGGCCGTTGATGCCGACTGGCGCGCGATGAATGTGAAAGCCCGTCACGCTGGCCGGAGCCAAATCCGTCACCGTCACCGCGATGTCAAAGGTCTTCGTCACCGGGTTGTAGTTGCTGACCGCCACCGTGCCGGTGGCGATGGTGGTTTGCGGCGGGTTTTCCTGCCAGCCGTCCAGCGTGGCGCTGAGTCCCGTCGTGCCGAGGCCCAGGTTGACCGTCACTGCGGTG
>JANOWX010000928.1:0-22216 GCA_031418175.1 Acidobacteriota bacterium
GCCGAATGCAGTAGTGCCGTAGCTTCATCATTCCGCACTCCGCACTCCGCATTCCGCACTTCGATGAGCTTGGCGAGGCCGAAATCCAGCACCTTGACCAGACGGTCACGCCGCACCATCACGTTTTCGGGTTTGATGTCGCGGTGGATGATACCGGCTTCGTGCGCGGCGGCCAGCGCGGCGGCGATTTGCACGGCGACCTCAAGCGCAACCGTTACCGTCAGCCGCTGTTGCGGCGCGTTCGTCATTTGCTGGCGCAGCGTTTCGCCCTCGACCAGCTCGGTCACGAGGTAATGCGTGGTTTTGGTCGCGCTGATCTCTTCGCCAATTTCGTGAATGGTGATGATGTTTGGATGATTGAGCGCCGAGGCCGCGCGCGCTTCCTGGGCGAAACGCCGCACGCGTTCAGCATCCGCCGTGAATTCGGCGGGCAGCAGCTTGATGGCGACCTTGCGTTGCAGCCGCGCATCGAAAGCCAGAAAGACTTCGCCCATGCCGCCGCGTCCGAGCGGGGCAAGCAATTGATAAGCGCCAAGTTGTTGCGCGACGAAGTGCCGCGTAGAGGCTTCATCCATTCCCACAGCTTCGGCAGCCAGCGCCTGAGCAGCCAGATTCAGTGCAGGCGTATTGATAAAGGCGGGATCATCTTGCGCGAGCAGCGCCGCGACCTGACGGCGCAACGGTTCATCGCCCGCGCAGGCTTCGGCGAGAAAGGCCGCGCGCGCTGACGAATTGCGTTCGAGCGCGGCGTGATAAAGCTGTTCGATTTTTGCCCAGCGTTCAGGCGTCATCCAGATTGGCTCCACTCAACCACAATTGCAGCCATGATTTTGCCAGCCGCCAATCGCGCCGGACGGTTTCAGGCGAAACTTTCAGCGCCTCTGCGGTTTCGGCTTCGGTCAATCCGCCGAAGAAGCGCAACTCGATTACGCGGCTCTTGCGTTCATCAGTTTGCGCCAGCGCATTGAGTGCCTCGTCTAACGCGAGCAACTCTTCGTTGCGCGGCTGCCCGATCACCAGCGCATCGTCCAGCGAAACCTGTTGCGCACCGCCGCCGCGTTTCTGGTAGCCGCGCGCCCGCGCAAAGTCCACCAGTATCTGGCGCATCAGCCGCGCCGCCACGGCAAAGAAATGCGTGCGGTTTTCGAGCCGCACCTCTTTGGCGTCAATCAAGCGCACATAAGCCTCGTGAATCAGCGCCGTCGTTTGCAACGTGTGCCCCGCGCGTTCCTGCCGCATGTAGCTACGCGCCAGCCGCCGCAATTCGTCATAGACCAGCGGCATCAATCGGTCGAGCGCCGCCTGATCGCCCGCGCTCCAGGCCAGCAATAATCCTGTGACTTCGTGTGTTTCCGGGGTCGGCATAAGGTTGCGATGTCCGGTGAATTGGGGGGAAATGAGCGGCGTCATCCTAGCCTCATCCGCCGCCGTTAGCCAACTAACGACCACTCGGAAAAAAATACTTCAGCCGTTGTTACCGGGTTTCGCCCCGCTTCCCGCATGTGCAGTCGAAGAGCGAAATGAGTTCGCTTCTCACTCAATCAATTCCGCAACCGAAGGAGATTAACCATGATCGCAAACAGATTCGTTTTAGCCTTGCTCTGCGCCGCGCTGCTCACCGTTTCGACCGTCAGCCTGCGCGCCCAAACCGTAGAACCCGACGACGTCGCAACGCCGGAACTGCGGGCGCAAGCCCTCGCCGCCGCCAATGACCGCTGCGACTGGCTGTGCCAACTCAAAGAGACGCAGTCCCAGAGTCTGGAAGGTTCCTGGGAAGCCATCGTCACCCCAGTCGTGCCGCCCGGCGTACCGCAACCGCCGTCCTTTCACGCTTACTCGACTTACGCTCGCGGCGGCACAGGGACAGGCTCTGACCGCACCCGCCCGTTCAGCAAACAACACATCGCCTGGACGCATCTCGGCGGCTATAGTTTTGCCGCTACCCACAAAGAAGACCTTTTTGATGCCATGGGGAATTTTGCCGGCACTGTCACGGTGCGCCTCAGGCTGACAGTCACGGGAAAAGATGAATATGTCGGTGTTGCCAACGGCGAAGCGCGGGATGCCGCTGGCAATCTGATCTTTAACCGTTGCGCCACGGTGAAAGGCACACGCATCAAGGTCGAGCCGCTATCGGATCAATGCCAGAACATCACACCGCCGCAATAAAGTCTGAAGCAATAACTGCGCGCGTTCCACATCCGAAATTGCGGGACTCGCTTGACCAGTTGATTGAAGACGCGAAACAGCAACTGGCGGCGAAGCGGTAAGGCTCCGGCAGAGAGTTCAGAGTTCACGCTTCAGCGTGGTAATTGCTGCACCAGGGGCACGCTGGAGCGTGAACTCTAAACGCAGTGGTTGGTCTAAATTCGAATCATTAACGAACGCCATCATCGGCGTTCCCTTTCACTCTGGAGAACCCTCATGACACAACGTATTTCTCTCACTTCATGGCTTGGCCTCAGTCTATGGCTGACTTGCTCTATCGCCACCGTAGCCTTGGCACAAGACACCAAAAACACTTTTGCGCCTGTGGTCGCGGCGGCGGCTGCGCCTGAACAAGCGCGCTTTCTGGCTGACGGCGAAGTTACCAACATTCGCTTGGAAGTATTCACGCTCGGTGACACGCGGCTTTACGACTCTGATTTCAAAGCGGGCAATTTGCTGGACTGGCGCTGGCAAGATCAACAAGGACAGGCGCTGACAGACGGCACTTATCGCTGCTTGCTCACGGTCAAAGACCTGACCGGACGCAGCAGTCAGCGTCAGGGACTCGTGCTGGTGCAAAACGGCGTCGCCACTTGGCAAGCGCCCGAACAAGCCGAAGCGGCGTTGCGCAATACAGCCGCCGCCAAAAGCATCGCTTACTTTGCGACGGTGACGAATCTGACCGAGCTAACCGCCGCCGTGTTGGCGCACGACGGCAACGACGCGCGCTTGATGACGGGCAGCGGCGGCCTCTCGATTCGCACCGGAAATTTTCTCAAAGGTGACGAGCAGAAAAAGTTGCGGCTCACCGCAGAAGGCAAGCTAGAGGTAAAGGGTTTGATCAGCACGGGCGAAGGCATCGCCTTTCCCGATGGCACAGTGCAGAAAACGGCTTACGTCGCGTCGGGCCAGGCACTGAAGCAGTTGTCAGCAGACGGCAAGCCCGCGAAGCTCTCGCCCAATGCGCCTGCGGTGGGCGGTTCGGGTACGCCCAACAAGTTGATGAAATGGGCGGCGAACAGCGTTGATGCAATGGATTCGACTGTCACCGACCTCGGCCCCGGCGGAGGTATCACTGTGAACGGCAGCGTTCAAAGCACCTTTTACAATGTCTCAGCGAGTGGAACCTATATGGCCCTTTGGCCTGCCATTGCGGGTTCAGCGATGTTGTTACGGTCGAACAGTTTTTCGGGCAACATCTGGATCGGGCATCTCGGCAATGTCGGCCTTAACGCCTCAAATCCGGGTTCGAGATTTGCGACGGGCGGTAATGCCACGGTGGGCGCGAGCTATTACAACACGGCGGCTCCGATCAATGGCTTGCTGGTAGAGGGCAACGTAGGCATTGGATTGAATAATCCCTTGTCACCGCTGACGGTCAATGGCGTCATCGAATCAAAGGCCGGCGGGATTAAATTCCCCGACGGCACGACGCAAATCTCTGCGGCGACTGGCGGCGGCGGGAACTCCATCCTGAATCAGACGACGCAACAACCCAGCAGCAATTTCAATATCAGCGGCAATGGCATCATCGGGGGCAACGTCGGCATCGGCACGACCGCGCCCGCCCACGCCCTGCAAGTGAATGGGACGACTTCACTGGGTGCGCCGGGCAGTGTCTATGGTTTTTTGGTGAATGGGGCGATTTGAACGGCCGGCGTTGAGCCGCGCTCCCCCTGCAAACAAGCCCTGCCGCAAAATTAATCCACTCAACCCGCGAAAGATTTTCGCCCCCGCTGCTTAACTAGATGAACCGGACAATTTTCTGAAGCGGCCAACACTGTGGCTGAGGTCTGCGTGCCATAGGCGACGTGTGTCCGCAATGACTGCGCCACGCCTGCCGCGCGGGTGGTATGGCCGACATCCACCTCGCTGACTGTTCGCAAGGCAAATAAAGTTGCAGTTACGAAGGAGAAAAGATGAACAACAAAGCAATCCAGCAAGCCCGATTTTTTACCGCTATTCTGTTGACGGTCTTGTGTCTGACCAAGCTGGCCGGGGCGCAAACGACAGCCTTCACCTACCAAGGCCGGTTGACCGACGCGGGCAATCCCGCCAATGGCAATTACGACCTGCAATTCAAACTCTTCGACGCGTTGGCCGCTGGCGCGCAGCAGGGCGCGACGCTCGTGCGCACGCCCGTGGCCGCGAGCGCAGGCAATTTCACCGTTACGCTCGATTTCGGCGCTGCTGTGGTTGGCGGCCCGGATCGTTTTTTAGAAATCGGCGTGCGGCCGGCGGGCAGCGCCGCTGCTTACACCGTGCTCGCACCGCGCCAGCAGCTCACTTCAGCGCCCTACGCCATTCAGACGCTCAACGCTCAGCAATTGGGCGGCTTGCCAGCCAACCAATATGTCACGACCGCGAGCGTCGGGAATGCCTTTATCAAAAATGACACGGCGCAACAAAGCGGCGCGAACCTGAATATCTCTGGCAATGGACTCTTTGGCGGCAACGTCGGCATCGGGACGGCCAGCCCGCAATCAAAGCTGGCCGTCCAAGCCACGGGTTACGGGATTACGCAGACGGGCGGCACGGTGACGCTCGGCACGTTCATTACCACGGCTGTCGGTGGCTCCGCCTGGTTCGGCACGCGGTCGAATCATCCGCTGAATTTTTTCACCAACGACGGCTCGCCACAAATGACGATTGAGACCAACGGCAATGTGGGCATCGGCGCCTTCCCGACGACCAAGCTGCATGTCTTGAACAGCACCCCGGGCTTTTCTGCCATTTATGGCGAAAGCGCGTCAGGGCCGGGCGTGTATGGCAAGAGCACGAGCAGTCGCGGCGTTTTTGGCGAGAGCACCAGCTTCATTGGCGTGTGGGGCAAGAGCACGAGCAATGGCGGCGTTTTAGGCGAGAGTATCAGTGGCTCAGGGGTATACGGCCAGAGCGCGGCAGCCAGCCTGACAGCGGCGGGCGTGTATGGTAAGGGCACCGCCAGTGGCAGCATCGGCGTGATCGGCGAATCGAATCTCGGCAATGCGGTGGGTGTATATGGCGTCAGCGCCAGTGCGGGCGGCTTCGGGGGGTACTTCAGGAATACCGGCGGCGGCAAATCGCTCATCGCTGAGGGCACCGCCAGCATCGGCGTGCTCGAAATTATCACTGGCTCGGATTTGGCGGAAAAGTTCGAAGTCGAAGCCGCCGCGAAGCCGGGCCTGCTTGTCGCCATTGATCCCAAGCATGCCGGCAGGCTGGCCCTCGCGCGCGGGGCTTATAACCGCCGGGTGGCGGGCATTATCAGTGGCGCGAACAATCTCTCAGCGGGGATGGTGTTGCCCGATCTTGCCAACGCCAAAACCGCCCGCGCCCTGCCCGTCGCGCTGTCCGGGCGCGTCTGGGTTTATTGCGATGCGACCAAGAAGGCGATTCATCCAGGCGATTTACTGACGACTTCCGCGACTCCCGGTTATGCGATGAAAGTCATGAACTACGCAAGAGCGCAAGGCGCGATTATCGGCAAGGCGATGACCGGATTGAAAGCGGGCAAAGGGCTGGTGCTAGTGCTGGTCTCGTTGCAATAGCTAAAAGACCGGTCACTAGCCCGGCGATGAAAGATCAATTGGAAGGTTTACCCACAATCCCCACAATCAGAGAAGAAGAGGTATCTCAATGAATTCGCGTCGCAACCTTTACCTAGTGCGCTTGGTGCTTTGTCTGACTTTACTGGCTGGGGCAGGTGTCGCCGCATATAAACACTGGCTTGACCGGCGTGAGACGGCGGAGTTGTCCGCGCCGAACAGCCCAGGCTCTCAGCGTGGAGAGCAGCATCAAGGCGCGCACGAAGATAAAGAATACAGAACCGACAATCCTGACGGCGCCTTCCGCTTTCGGCGCTTGCAGATGCAGGATGAAAAAGGGGAAATCCCGCTTGATGGTCTGGTCAAAGCCCGTCAACACGTCGCATTGATGAAGACTGAGCAGCAGCGGCGGCTCAAGACCCAGCGACAAAGTAGCGAACCAAAACGAATTCTCGGAGCCGGAATCGCGCCGGATTCATGGACATGGCTAGGGCCGGGCAATATCGGCGGGCGGCTGCGCACGATCGTTATCCATCCGACCAATACCAATACCATGTGGATAGGCAGCGCCGGGGGCGGCATTTGGAGGTCAGACAACGCGGGCGGTTCGTGGCAGCCGGTTGATGACTTCAGCGCGAACCTGGCGGTCTCGACGCTGGTTATCAATCCGGCGAACGCGAGCCTGATGTATGCCGGCACGGGTGAGCTATTCGCCAGCAACTTCAACAATCCGGGTGCCGCTTTCACGCCTGATGGGCTGCAAGGCGCGGGAGTCTTCAACTCCACCGATGGTGGTCTGACGTGGAATCAACTGCCGAGCACGAATCCCGCAGTTTGCCCAGCCCCCGCAACGCCGGCCAATTGCCCCTGGCTGTATGTCAACCGGCTGGCGCTCTCACCCAATGGCAGCATAATTCTGGCTGCCACCGGCACTAACATCCAACGCTCTGTGAATGCCGGCGCGAGTTGGACAGTAGGAGGCGGGGTTGGTGGGGCGTTTTTCGATATAGATTTTCATCCGACCAACAATCAGCAAGCGATTGCCAGCGGCAACGGAGCCGCAGTCTTTTCGACCAATGGAGGAGCAAACTGGACCTTTGCCAATTTCACCCCGGCGATCAGCGGTCGTGTCGAACTCGCCTACGCGCCCAGCAACCCTGCTATCGTTTACGCTTCAGTTGATCAGAATTTTGGGGATGTTTACCGCAGCATTGATGGCGGGCAAAACTACACACGTGTCAATACCGGCACCAACTTCTTTCTACAGCCTGGACCTCCCCCAAGCAGTCAGGGCAACTATGACAACATCATCTGGGTCAATCCGCAGGACGCGACTTTAATCATTGTCGGCGGCATTGATTTATGGCGCAGCACCAATAGCGGCGCGACCTTCACCCAAATCAGCCGCTGGCAGAGCGCCCCCGTCTCGTCAGCTCACGCTGATCATCACATGATCGTCGCGCATCCGGGCTTCAATAACACCACTAATCGCATCGCCTATTTCGGCAACGATGGCGGACTCTACCGCGCCAATGACGCCTCGACCGTTGCCCAGACGAGCGGCTGGACGCAGCTCAATAACAACCTCGGCATCACGCAGTTATACGGGGCGGCGGGCAACTTCCTCGATAATGGCAACGGCAATCTCTCGCCTGTGATCATTGGTGGCGCGCAAGACATTGGCACGCTGGCATATACAGGCTCCACTAACTGGGGTATTGGCAAAGGTGGCGACGGCGGTTATTGCGCGGCCGACCCGCTTGACCAGGTTTTTTATGGCGAGTATGTCTATCTGACGATTTACCGAAGTCTCGTCGGCTCAGCTTTCGTTTATGGTGACATCTACTTCGGCATCGGTGATGCAAACAATGCCGCGACGGCCAACTTTATCGCCCCGTTTATACTTGATCCCAACGACTCGGACACGATGCTGGCGGGTGGCCTGAGCCTCTGGCGCAGCAACAATGTCAAATCATTCATCCCGGCTCCCACTTGGGCGGCAGTGCCAAAGCCGAATCCCAACGCAGCGCTGATCAGCGCCATTGCGGTTTCTCCCAGCACCTCCACGATCATCGCTGTGGGACACAACAATGGCGACATCTTCCTCACCGTCAACGGCACAGACGCCGTGCCGAGTTGGTCGAAGATTGACACGGCGAACCTGCCCAACCGCTTCGTGACCCGGTTGACCATTGACAACACGCGCAGCCCGACTTGGGTCTACGCCACTTTCGGCGGGTTCAGCGGGGATAACGTCTATCGCACTACGAATTTCGGCGCGTCCTGGGCTGACATCACCGGCCCCGCCGCGAGCGGCTTGCCCAACGTGCCGGTGCGCAGCCTGGTCTTTCATCCAAACAACGCAAACCTGCTTTATGTCGGCACCGAGATCGGCGTCTTCACTTCAGACAATGCGGGCGCGACCTGGGAGTTGCCGCAAAATGGTCCCGCCAATGTTTCCGTAGATGAATTGTTCTGGCTGGGCGGAGACTTGATCGCGGCGACCCACGGGCGTGGCCTCTACCGCGCGTCCGGCGGGGCATACGTTGATTGCAACTGGAACGGCCCCTTCGCCGGAACCTTTGCCCAGCCGTACAAAACGATCACTGCCGCGCTGAATGCGGCAACGACTTACCGCACGATCTGGCTCAAGCCATGTACTTACACCGAACCTGCGATCATCAATAAGCACGTGGAAATTCGCAGCCTCGGCGGCGGCGCCGTTATCAGGAGACCGTAGGGAGGAAAAAAACCATGACCCGAAAAATTCAAACCGGGAAGCCGTTCCGCTTATTTGTCTTGTTATTGTTACTGACTTTGATCATTTCGAAGGCGGCAATGGCGCAAACCACTGCCTTCACCTATCAGGGCAAATTGACCGACGCGGGCAATCCCGCCAATGGCAATTACGACCTGCAATTCAAACTCTTCGACGCGCTGGCTGCTGGCGCGCAACAGGGCGCGACGCTCGTGCGCACGCCGGTGCTGGCGAGCGCGGGCATCTTCACCGTCACGCTCGATTTCGGCGCGACCGTGTTTGGCGGCGCGGATCGCTATCTCGAAATCGGCGTGCGCCCGGCGGGCAGCGCCAATGCTTACACCGTGCTGGCGCCGCGCCAAACGCTCACGGCTGCGCCTTACGCCATTCGCACGCTGGCGGCCACGGCTGCCGATAGTTTGTCGGCAGCCTGCGTCAACTGCGTGACGAGCGGTCAGATTCAGAACGTGCAGGGCGCACAGGTGACCGGTGAGATTCCGGTCGCGGGCGTGCCGGCGGGCAGCGCGAATTACATTCAGAACACGGCCAGTTTGCAGGCTGGCAGCAATTTCAACCTGAGCGGCAACGGCACGGCTGGCAGCTTCAATGCCGTCACGCAATACAACCTCGGCGGCACGCGCATCTTGGGCGCGGCGGGGACGTTGAATTTCTTCGCGGGCGTCAGCGCGGGGCAAGCCAACACAAGCGGCAATCGCAATACTTTCGTCGGCAGCGGAGCCGGTCAGAACAACACGACGGGGGCTTCCAACTCCTTCTTTGGGCGGGCGGCTGGCAGTAACAATACGGGCAGCGCGAACTCCTTCTTCGGCGAGAGCGCCGGCAGTTCCTTCACCGGCTTCCCGTCGGGCGCGGGCAACACGTTCCTGGGCTACAGCGCCGGCGCGCTGGTCGCTGGGGGCGACGATCTGACGCTGGTCGGGCAGAACGCGAACGTCGGCGCGAACAATCTCAGCAACGCCACCGCCATCGGCGCGCGCGCCCTCGTCACGCAAAGTAATACGCTGATCCTGGGCAGTATCAACGGCGTCAACGGCGCGACGGCCAGCACCAACGTCGGCATCGGTACGGCAACCCCTCAGTACAGGCTGCATGTGAAGGACGACAACGCTCCCGCCATAGCCGGCGAAAGCACGGGCAATACGGGCGTGGGCGTGTTTGGCAGCAGCACCATCTACATCGGCGTGGTTGGCACCAGCACCAGCCACCTCGGCGTGTTTGGCAGCAGCAATAGCAGCTCAGGTGTACATGGTCAGAGCATCGTGGCCAGCCTGGGGGCGGCGGGGGTTTACGGCATTAATAATGCCAGCGGCGGCATCGGCGTAATTGGCGAAGCGAACATTGGCAACGGGACGGGCGTGTATGGCGTTAGCACAAGTGCAAGCGGTTTCGGAATGTATGGCCGCAACACCCTCGGCGGCTATGCGGGCTACTTCGACGGAAAAGTGCGCGTCATCGGCGTGATCGAAAAGCCCGGTGGCGGCTTCAAGATTGATCATCCGCTCGATCCTGAAAACAAATACCTCGTGCATTCCTTCGTCGAATCGCCGGATATGAAGAACCTTTACGACGGCACCGTGACCACCGATGCGCAGGGCGAGGCCGAGATCACGTTGCCGGATTGGTTCGCGGCGCTCAACCGCGATTTCCGCTATCAACTCACCTGCATCGGCGTCTTTGCCCAGGCCATCATTGCCGAAGAGATCAAAGACAATCGCTTCAAGATCAGAACTTCGTTGCCGCAAGTGAAGGTGTCCTGGCAGGTCACCGGCACGCGGCAAGATGCCTGGGCCAAGCAGAACCGCCTGCCGGTCGAGGAACTCAAACCCGCAGTGGAGCGCGGCTTCTATCAAAATCCCAGCGCCTTCGGCCAGCCGGAAGAGAAGAGCCTGGAATGGGCCAGACACCCGGAGATGATGAAGCAACAAAAAGAAGCGCGTGAAAAGGCGGCGCGCGCGCAAAACGACAAAACCGCTGCGCCTGCCGCGCGGCCCAATCATTGACAAGCTACTGCGCCGGTGATCATCCGCGCACTTCAACGCAATCCGGCCACAGTGGCCGGTGCAAATGCACGCGCAACGGAGAAAAAATGAAAACCAACTGGCGACCAACAAAATTGACCTTGCTGCTGGGCCTGCTGGCCTTGTCGGGCTTGACCGCTTACGGCTACCGCGCAAGCGCACCGTGGCGCAGTGCAGCTACAGCGTCGCGCCCGCCGGTCGCTGCCAGGCACGCCACGTTGGCCAGCGCCGCTGTCATTACCCACACGGAGTTATTGCCCGAAACTGCGAATGAAGCCCCAATGGAACCGGCGCAAGCTGGCGGCCCTTACAACATCACGCAATCGGTCATCCCCGGCGGCGGCGGCACGAGCGCGAACGGCACGACGAATGTAGTTGGCTCGGTGGGCCAGAGTGCGGCGGCCGATTCGAGCGGTGGCATTTACACGGTCAGCGGCGGTTTCTGGCAGGGCGCGGCGGGCGGCGGTTGTACGGTCATCACGGTCAGCCCCGTCAATCCGGCCTTGCCGAGCGGGGCGATGGGCGTGGCCTATTCACAGGCCTTCACGCAAACGGGCGGCAGCGGCGCGCTGACGTGGAGCAATCCGGGCGGCGGGTTGCCGGGCGGCTTGACGCTCAATAGCGGCAGCGGGATTTTGGCGGGCACGCCGACCGCGCAAGGCACCTTCAATTTCACCGTGCGCGTGACCGATGGCGCGAACTGCACTGGCGAACGGGCCTACACGCTGGTCATCAATGCGATGCCGTGTCCGGCGATTACCGTGAACCCGAACACGCCCACGTTGCCGGCGGGCACGGTGGGCGTGGCCTATTCGCAAAGCTTCACGCAAACGGGCGGCAATGGCGCGATCACTTGGAGTACCTCGGCGGGCAGTTTGCCGGGCGGCTTGTTGTTGAATGCGGGGACGGGTGTGTTGAGTGGCACGCCAGCGACGGCGGGTACGGCGAATTTCACGATTCGGGCGACCGATGGGAATGGTTGCGTAGGCGAACGGGCCTACGCGCTGACGATCAATGCGGCAACCAACGGCTTGCAGTTCTTCCCGCTGCCGCAGCCGGTGCGCTTGCTCGAAACGCGCGCGGGCTTCAGCGGGTGCACAATGCCGGGCGCGCCGATCAATGCGAATGCGACGTTGACGTTGCCTGCCAGAACAACGTGCGCAGGTATTCCAACGAATGCGGCGGCGGTGACGGGCAACATCACGGTCGTGCCGGCGGGGCCGGGCTTCCTCACGCTGTTTCCGAGTAGCGCGGCGCAACCGACGGTGGCCAATTCCAATTTCGGCGCGGGCGAAATCACCAACAATGTTTTCACGGTGGGCCTCGGCGCTGCCGATGGCGCGTTCAAGATTTTCAGCAGCGCGACCACGGATGTGATCGTGGACGTGACCGGCTACTACGCGCCGCCGGGCACAGGCGGTTTGTACTTCCACGTGCTGGCAAGCCCGGTGCGCTTGCTCGAAACGCGGCCCAGTTTGACGGGCTGCATTGCGCCGGGCGCGCCGCTGGTGGGCACGAACAATGCGAATGCCGATCCGAATTTGGATTTGTTGTTGCAGGGCCGTGCGCCCGTGGCCGCGCCCTGCAACTCGATTCCGGCAACGGCGCAAGTGTTGGTCGGCAACGCGACGAGCGTGCTGCCAACCGGCGGCGGTTACTTGACGATCTATCCGAGCGGCGGGGCGCGGCCCACGGTGGCGAGTTCGAATTACGCGGGGAGCGATGTGATCAACGGCCCGTTCGCGGTCAAGCTGGGCGCGGATGGCAAGTTCAAGATTTACACCTTCGCGACGACGCATCTGGTCGTGGACATCTTGGGCTATTACAGCGCAGACGCGCTGGATGCGAACGGCGCGGGCTTGCTCTTCAATCCGCTGCCGAGCCCGGTACGACTGCTCGAAACGCGGCTCGACTTCCCCGGCTTCCCGCTGACGGGCTGCACGCGCACGAACGCGCCGATTGTCGGCAATCTCAACGCGGCGACGCATACGCAAATGGCCGCGAACTTCTGCGGTCTGCCCGCGAGCGCCCAAGCCGTCGTCGGCAACGTCTCAGTAGTCAATTCAACCGGCGCAGGCTTCCTGACGCTGTTCCCCGCGAACCTGACGACGGCCCCGCTGGTCGCAACGTCGAACTACCCCGCGCCCGCAGCGGTTGGTTACAACCGGCATTACTTTGTGGGTCTGAGTCCGGTGGATGGCAAATTCAAAGTGCTGACGCAATTTACGACCGATTTGATTTTGGATGCGTCGGGATACTTTGCGCCCTAAGATTTCAGCAAGTTGATTTGAGCGGCTGTCGCTGCGTTGCTGTTGCGTGGGACAGTGTGCGGATGGGCAGCGCGTGCGTCCCGCTTGTGCCGCTTCAGTTAGGGCTTGTCATTACCCAAATCTTTTCACTTGGGTGAATCCCACCACCGGCAGGTGGTGGATGGTTCAGACCCGGCCTACCAAACAGGCCTGCTTTTCTCTCAATCCCACCAGCGGAAGCTGGTGGATTGTTCACGTCCTGCTTGCGTCGCCGCGCCGGTTGGACTTGAAATATCCACCAGCTTCCGCTGGTGGGATTAGGCTGGCAGCCCTGTTGTTGTAGGCTGGACGTGAAGTATCCACCACCTGCCGCTGGTGGGATTACAGAAACTAAAAAGATTTGGGTAATGACAAGCAGTTAGGGACGGGGCAGGGCATTGCGCGGTGGGTTGAGGCTTTGCCATTGGCCCTGTTGTTGAATGGCGAATAGGGCGCGCGTGAGTTGGAATTGTTTGGCAAAGTCCGGGTTCTGTTTCAGAAAGGCGGCGCGTGTGCGTTCGTCGGCGGTGACGATTTTCCATTGGCCGTTTTCTTTGCGCAGGTATTGCTGGGCGCTGGCGCGCCCGGCGTTGATTTCCTGTTCGCCAATTTTCATGGGCTTTTTCAGCTTGCCATAAATCGTCGTGTCCACCACGGCAAATTCGCCCTGTTCCTGCACGCGGCCCACCTGTAATTTCTCGATCACCAGAAATTCGTCCAACCGTTTGAGACTGGCGCTGAGTTGTGCGCGCGTGATTTGCTGTTGCAACTGAGTGGGCAACTGGTCATAGAGCTTGTCGTGTTGTTGCGTTTTGAGCAGCGCGAAAAACTGCTGTATGGCGGCGCGCGGGGTGCGCCCACTGGCGTTGCCTTGCGCCGGGTTGTCAACGCAGAGCAGCAAAGTCAGAAACGCGATGAACAAGATGCTTTTGTAACGATGCATGGAATCTCTCGATGAAGTACTCAGGCCGCCGGTTGCGGCAGTTGCCATTTGATGCGGGTGTAGGCAATGCGAAAGCCCTGCCGTTCGGCATTGCGTTGCGAGGCGCTGCCGGGCGCGGCGCACATCATCGCCAGATCACAGCCTTGTTCGGCGGCGTAACGCAAACGGCCTTCCAACAGCGCCAGTTGCGCGCCTTGGTTGCGTCCGCTGGGAATCGTGCTGGCGCCGGCGAGCAACGCGACACCTGCGCAAATGCTCAGCGCGCCGGTGGCGATGGGTTGGCCTGCCAACTCGGCGATGAACGAGACGGCGTGGGCGCGGTTGGCACTGATCCGGGAAAACGCCAGCATAAAGTCGCCAAGCCCGGCCAATTCGCCCCAACCCGCTGCCGCCGTGCGCGCCCACATTTCGTATTCGTCAGCGGCGATAATGCGCACGCCGATCTTTTCATTCAGCGCCGCATTCAATTGCGCGCCGCGTCCGAGCGGGCGAAACAGCACGCTGGTGAATTCAAAGGGTTGATAGCCGCGCGCGTTCAACAACGCCAGTGCCGTGGCATCGGCCAGCGGGCTGACTTCGTGATAAACAGGCGCCTGATGATTGCGGAAAAACGCTTCGATCTCGTCCAAGGCCGCAGGCGTGACGGGTTCAAACATGCCCAGGCCGAAGGTTTGGGTGCAGGGCGAATGGACGCCGTCGAACATCGCATAGGCGCCGGCGGCTTTGAGCCAGCCCGCGCCGCTCTCAGGAAAGACTTTGGCGCGCGCCTCGACGAAATCTACGTTGCCTTGCGCTTCGGCCATTTCCAAACGGCGCGCCAGTGATAATTCGGCAAAGAGCGCTGGTGCTTCAGTCATTGGTTTGTTCCTTTCGCGTGGCTGAATGGGACAGCCACGGCTTGTTCAACGTCCGGTCGAGCCGAAGCCGCCCGCCCCGCGCACAGTCTCATTCAACTCTGCTGTCCATTCATAAGCACAAAGCGCGGCGCGTTCGATGATGAGTTGGGCGATGCGTTCGCCCGCCGCCGCCGTGAAGGGCTGGTCGCCCAGATTGATCAACAAGACCAGCACTTCGCCGCGATAATCGGCGTCAATGATGCCGGCCAGGGTGTCAATGCCGTGTTTCGCCGCCCAGCCGGAACGCGGGGCGATGCGTCCGTAATAGCCCGGCGGAAGCGCCAGCGCGAGGCCCGTCGGCACGGCTTGGCGCTGGCCCGGTTGCAGCGTGAACGGTTCGACGCAGTGCAGGTCGGCACCCGCTGCGAACGCGGAGCCGCGCAGCGGCAATTGCGCAGCGGGATGCAATTGTTTGACGTGGAGTGTGAAGCTGTCGTGTTCGGTCATAAAGTTTTCAAGAAACCCTTTTCTCACGAAGCCACGCGAAGCAGCTAAGCGCAGGCTGGCTATTAGCGTTTGAGCGTGATGGTATCGAACTGTTTGCCATCCAATCCGTAGGCTTCGATTTTCAATTCGCCAACAGTTGCGTATGCGAGCAGAAAGGATTGCTGCTGATCCTGGCCAAAGGCGGTCAGCTTGCTCTGTTTGTCGAGCGTGTTGCGCATGATTTTGCCGCTACAGCCTTCGGTGATGTATTGCACGCCATCTTGCGGCTTGATCCGTTCGTAAGCATGCACGTGCCCGGCCAGTGCGAGATTGACTTTGTATTTGGCGAAGAGCGGGTGCAATTGGTTGCGCATGCCCAGATAGGGTGGATGCATGCGGCCCGAAGTGAAGAGCGAATGATGCATATAGGCCACTTTCCATTTGGCCGTCGAAGCTTTTAACGCCGCTTCCAGCCAAGCCAGTTGTTCGGGTTGGATAGTTTTTTCGTCGTTGGTATCAAGCACGAAAAATTCGATCAGGTTGCTATCGCCCGCCATGCCTTTGACGTAGTTGTAATAACGTTTGCCGCCCATGTTGAAGTTGGGGTATTTGACGTGAAAGTCGGCAGACTGGGCGTCGTGATTACCGAGCGCGGCGTAAAACTTGACGTTCGCGGCCAGCAATTCTTTGTAAGGGTCTTCGAAGCGGGGCTTGAAGTACTTCGGCTTGCCGCCGCCGTATATGTTGTCGCCGAGCATCAGGACAAAGTCGAAAGGCGTTTTTTGCCGGGCGGCCAGCAGCAGTTTGGCGATGGCAATTTGTTCTTTGCTGCCGTCGCCGCTGTCGCCGATGACGGCGAAGGTCAACGGTTGTGCGGCGTCTTGCGCTAAGCTTAGACTGCCGCACAAGCACACGAATAACAGGGCGATGAAACAGGCGTGAATTCTGTGGCGCATATGTTTCCTCATTCTCCTCAGGGCTTCTTTCTAGGTGATGATGTCACCCCAGTCCAGTTCAAAAATGATGCGGAAATGTTCGACGGCTGCGGGTTCAGCCGTAATCAAACCGACTTCGCGGCGCTGATCCAATTCGACTTTGCGCAGGCTCTGGCTGCCGAAAAAGAGATCGCGTCCGTCGCGGATGATAGCTTGGACGTGCAAGCGCATCTGCGGCATCTTGCGGACGGCGATACCCTTGACACGTTTGTCGAGCGCGCCGATGACATTGATCTCGACGCCGGCGCGGGCGCGCTCTTCCAGCAAGCGGATCATCTGCGCGTCGCTCAGTTTGCCGTCATAGATCAGTAATTGCCGCTGGGCGCCTTGAATAAACGCCGACAGTTTTTGGCGCGCATTGAGCGGGCTGATGACGAAGGGTTCGACTTCGGGCACGTGTTTGATTTGCAAGGTGTCGGCTTCAAACAGGCGCACGGCTTCACTGACCAGCACGGGGTCTTCGGTGACGACGCCGAAGCTGCGGCTGTGGTGAATATCCAGAAACGTGAAATTAAAGGTCAGCAGGAAAAGCAGGCGGCGATCAATGATCATCACTTTGCTGTGATAGCGCACCAAATCTTCGGCGGTGCGCGTGACCAGCACGCCGGCGTCGGTCAGGCGTTTTTCCAGCTTTTTGATTTCTTTGAGGTCTTCACGGTTGGTGTAGGTGATGAGGGCGTGAACATGCACGCCGCGCCAGGCGGCTTCGATCAGCGCCCGTTCGATCTCCAGGCGATCCAGGCGGTAAATGACAATCTCGACGGATTCGCGGGCGTTACGGATGCCCTCGAGCAGCGGCTCGATGCCGTCGCGGGGTTGAACGATGACGCGCATGCTTCGTGGATGGCGGATGGCAGATTGCGGAATGCGGGTTTCGGAAGAATCCGCATTCCGCAATCCACAATCCGCATTCGATTACATTCCGGCGGCGGCTTTCAGTTCATTCAGACGTTTGCGCAGTTGCGCCACAAAAGCGTCGGTCTCGCCCGGCGTCGCGCCACCCGCCTTGAAGGCGTCGCGCAATTGCGCGTCGCTCAAGTTGCCGGCGATGTCGTTAAACCAGCGCACGTTTTCGCGCGGCTGGGCTTTGAGCGAACTGCCCATCTTGCCCGAATAGTGGAATCTGACGGTGTTGCCGCTGACGCCGTCCAGGAAGGCCTGGTTGCCGTAATCGGCCGGGTCCCATTTCGAGTGCGAAGTGAAGCCGCCCGTCTTGCCGAACGTCCCGCCCCAATCGGCGACCAGATACCATTCCTTGACGCTGCCGTCATCGTCGAACATGCCGAGCACGTTGTTGTTGGTGACCTTGGCGTCCCAGTTGCTCAGCAGGAAGCAGAGCATCGCCAGCCCGCCCAGCTCTTTTGAATTGGCGAAGGGATTGGAATCCCAATCCCAGTTGATGGCGCGGCGCGCCACGTTGTCGGGCCGTTTCTCGAACATCGCGTTGCTGAACGAGCCGTCGGCGCCGACGAATTTCTTGGCGCGTCCGAGGCCCGTCACGCCGTTGACCTTGCCCGACGCGATGAAGTAGCTCTCTTCGACCATGTAGCCGCAAGCCCAGGCGAGGCGGCTGCTGACGACTTCGGCGTGGACTTCCTCGTCGAATTTCATGTTCCATTTGACGCCGTTGGCATCGAGGATTTTGATCTTCGGGTTCGTGCCGGTGATGTCTTCCTTGTCGAATTGGAAGGGGGCTTTCGGCATTTCTTCCTCGCTGCCGATGCCCCAGAAAAGATTCAGTTGCGCCACGTCGCCGCGTGAGCGCCACAGCGCGGGCGTGCCGGTGGTGGCGGGCGCGTTGGCGGACAGTTTTTTGCCGCCTTTGCCACCGCCGCTCTTGCTCTTGCTGTTGCTGGCGCTTTTACTGGATTTGTCTTCCTTGGCGCTCTTGCCGGTTTCCTTGGCCGCCTTCTCAGCGGCCTTCTCAGCTTCCTTCTCAGCTGCCTTGGCGGCTTTTTTCGCCGCTTTATCTTCCTTGCTACTCTGCGCGAAAGCGGTGTTGGGCGGCGTCATGCTCGCCACGGCGAAGAGCAGGGCGACGATCAACGCTGCCAACACGGTGGGACGAATTTTCGGTTGCATAGTGTTGTTACCTCCTTGAAGTGCGATCAAACGATTGACAAATGGGTTTGTCCGCCGCGCCTGGGCGGAACAATAGTGAGGACGGCACTGATGTCGTCCCCAGCAAGTACATGCGGATTCAGGGGCCAGAAAAGAGCAAGCCGCGCCCACGGTTATTTGTAATCCAGCTTCAGATAGCTGCCTGCATCGCCGACCACGATCACGAAGCTTTGTCCGTTGATCGTCACGCCGGTGATGCCTTCGGGTTTGTACTTGTCGTTGAGTTCGCTAATACGGCGCGGCTGGTCGGCCGTGTTGCCGCTCCATTCCCACAAACCGAAATCGGTTTTCTTCTCGGTTTCCGGCGCGCCCGAAATGATCAGAAAGGTTTTCAGGTGCGCATCGTAGGTGATGTCGCGCACACCCTGCCCGCCCAGTCCGAGCGGTATGACGGACGGCGTATCCACCTTGAGATTATTGACCGAAAGCGGCAGCAGCGGATTGATTAGCTTGAGCGGCACCAGCACGGCCTGGCTGCCGAGAAAGGGCGAACGCAAGCCGAGCAACAGCCGTTCGTTATTCGGGTCATAGGCCATGCCTTCGATATTCAAGCCGCCATCCAAGCCGGGCGCCGCGCCTTTCGCGCTGATTTCGGGCACGTGCTTGAGCAGGAAGCCGCGCAGGTCGCTCACGATCTCGGCCTGTGGGCCGCGCAGCGTTTGGGTTTGCGGATCGAAGGCGAAACGCATCAATGAATTCGACTCGGCCTTGTTCGGGTCGGATTGCGAAGTGACGACGTAAAAATATGAGTTGCCGTAAGTGATGGCCTCGGCGTCAATGAATTTGACGTTAAGCGGCACCGGTTTCAAATCGCCGGCTTGTTTGCCAGTTTCGTCCAACGGCATCCACAACAATTCGTTCTTGCGCCCATCGTCCACGATCAACAACCCATTGCCGCCCGGCACGGCAATCACGCCCGAGGCTTCCGGCTTTTTGCCGAAGAGGCCGACGCTGAACCCCGTCCACGCAGTTTCAACCAGCCGCACGCCAGCGGTATTCGATCCGCCATTGGTCGAACCTTTGCCGGGATCGGGGGCCGTTTGCCGGCTGACGACCCAAATCAAACCACCCAGTGAGATCAAGGCCGCCAGCAGTTGCGCAAAGATGCGGCTGAGCGCGTTGACATTGAACCAGCTATTTTTCTCTTTCTCTTTTTCCTTCTTCTTGCGCTTCTTCTCGGCCTTCTCTTCGTCTTCGATGGGCGTGGTGATCGAACTGGGAACGGGCGGGACGGCGGCAGCACCGGCTGCCGCAACCGCCGCAGCGACCGCCGGGCCGGCGCCGGTGGTGCTGGCTAAACTGGCGCGCCGGCGAATCTCTTCCAACGCTTCGAGCGAAAGTTTGGCGGTCTTGCTTTCGGCGGTCTCGGCCGGATTGCGGAAGGTGAGCAGCACCTTGCCCAATTGCAGCTTGTCGCCGTGTTGCAGCGTCCAGGCTTCGTTAGCGATGCGCGTGCCGTTGACAAAGGTGCCGTTGCTGCTGCCCAAATCCACGATGCTGAAACCGCCGTCGCGCGCGATCAATGCTGCGTGCGTGCCGCTGACGGTCGGATCGTTGAGCACGACCTTGTTGTGCGCGGCCTTGCCGATGGCGATCTCTTGTTGATTGACCGGAATCTCCAGCTTTTCGCCGGAAGGCAGCACGCCGATCAAACGCGGCACAAATTGTTTGTCGAGTTGCGCGGCAATTTCGCTGGCCGTCGCCAGACGCAAGCTGATGGGTTTGCCAGCCTGTTTCCTGATCGTGTCCAGCGCGGCCTGATCGGTCGGGTCGGCCACAGCCAGCAGCACTTCGTCGGGTTGGCCAGCCAGCGGCGCCATCAGCTTTTCACGCAGGAATTGCGGCTTCAACTTTTGCGCCATGCCCAGATCGAGTTCCGCCGTGCGCATGTCCACCAGTTGCAGATTGAAGGTGCGGCTCATCAAGTCGCGCAGCCCCAATTCGGTGGCGACTTTTTCTTCCAACAGAGCGCGGTAAAGGCGGCGGCCGCGCGCGTTCTTCTGCGTCTTGTCTACCTCGGATTGCGCAACGATTTTGGAATGCACGAGCGCGCGCGCGACGGTGTCTTCGCTAGGCAGCGGCGGCGCGCTGGGCGTGGGCGGCGCGGGCGGCGGCGGCGGCACCGCGCTCGCGCCCAGAATTTCGGTGGCGGAAAGCGTGACGGTTTGTTGATTGGCGGCGGCCGCAGTGCGAAAGGTCAACGCGCAATGGCCCAGTTTAATGACGTCGCCGGCTTTCAATTCGCGCGGGTCGGTCAGCCGGGTCTGATTGTGGAAGGTGCCATTGCGGCTGCCGACATCAATCAGCGTGTGTTGCTGGCCGTCGAAGCGAATGAGGGCGTGATTGGTGGAGACCGAAGGGTCGCCCAGAATCAGATCGTTGTCGGGGCCTTTGCCGATGCGCGTGTCAGGCAATGTGAGCTCGCGCTCCATTGTGGCGCCGTCGCGCGTCACGATTTGCAGCGTCGCATGAACTGTCTGAGTTGCGTTTGAGATGGCGCCGGAGCCGGACGGGGATTTGGTCTCGTTCGACATTGTGCAGGTTCCTTCAGGGACTAAGCTGGCATGCGTTGTGATTAAGTGTTTGAAAGCCGCGTTGAATCAAGGGTTATACGCTACAACGCAGCGCGGATGCTAATCCAGTTTGCAGGCTAAATCAATAAGATGTTGCGGCGCTTGTTACGCGCTTTCTTTGAAGCCTTTGGTTCATTGTCACTTCGCACCAGCGCTCACGCGATGCCAAAGACTAACCTCTGTGGGTTGGGTTTCTGAGTCTGACAGGGTCGTCACTGACCTATGGGCAGGCCTTTATGCAAGGCCAACCTGAACGCTGGGAAAAAACAAAAAGATCGTCAACATTCTCAGCGACAATGACGCAAGGCTGACCCAGTACTTGGCCGAGCGCGTATTGGTGAATAGTAAAAAAACGGCGTATGCATCGCGTGGCAGGCCAATGGCAAAGCCTTTACACGCTTTCTCACCGTGCCGTTCAACAAACGCGACCTGCTTACCACACGATGATGCAGCGCCAGGATTAATGCGGCCGTTTGACGCGCGCAAGCTAAGGTGCCGGCCATAGCCTGGTAAAGGCCGGCTATGGTTGGCGGCATCAGAAGTGAAGATAAGTCGTAAGAACCTCCAGTAACTCTGTGATCTCTTTCAAGACGTAGCGGGCAAAGGCAGCCATATGCGCCAGAGCCAGACACCACAAAATGAAGCGGCGCTCTACTTTATGAGGTTGAACGTCAGCGCTTTTCTGACGGCGCGCCAACAGGCGCTTAAGCCAGGGCGACGGTGTTGTGGTTTGCTCTTTCCGTTTGCCTTTGAGCTTTGTCAGAGCCGGCTTGGGTGGCGGGTTGCCGTTGGTTTCAGCCGGAGTTGGGGCTGGCGACGATACTGGCGAATCGTTGGATTTTTTCATAACTGCTCCGTGTTTTGCTGTCAAAACGAACTTCATTTAGGCGCAGACTTTTTGATTGCCAGCGAGACTGCCGCTCAAGTAAGATTTTGAGCGAAGAGCGGCGGTCTCGCCGCATTCGAACAAGCAAGCGCCAAGCGTGTTTGCGTACATAAAGCCTGTCCTGTTTGGAAGCCGGCAGGCTTTATGTGTTTTGGGTCAAGCCATTGCGCTGGAAGTGCGAGAGCACCAAGTCAATTTGCGGCAGTAAATATGCCACCGAGCGCGTTTCACCCGATTTCATGATGTGATCACGCAGCCGCAGCAGTTCCGCCGCGCATTGCTCGGCCTGGCGAACCGCGAGTTGGAAGAAGGCCAGGTTTTCGGCGAAATCGCCGGGTTCCAGGGTCTGCAACCAAGCAGCGGTCGTGCAGGCGTTACCAGTCGCCTGGTATAAGCACCGCGCGCGCAAGAAGTCCCAGTTATTCACCTCAGTCGCGATGGCCTGTTCTAGGGCGGTGGCACGCTCGACCTGCGAGGCCTGACCATTTGCTAAACTGACGCGCGCCAAGTTAGACGCGGCGTCGGCCCGATCTTTGCGATTGCTCGTTTTCATAGT
>JANOWX010000929.1:0-5608 GCA_031418175.1 Acidobacteriota bacterium
GGGACGGTACCGCGCGCGTGAGCAAGCGGAGGCTTTGCCCGTGCACCCGTCCGCCAGAAATGACCCGGCGCTTGCTGACGCGCGCGGTACCGTCCCGGCGCTGCGCGGCTTGCCGTACATGCAAATAAAAACCGGTAAGGAGACGGAGACACAGAGAGAGTTGGACAGTTGGGTCGGCTGACTGTTGCTGCCGCGCAAGTCTTGACGCGTCATACTCCGGCTTGGGCACAAGCGCGGACAAGCTGACCCCCCTGCCTCTGTGTCTCCGTGTCTTTATTGGCGTGCTTGATAGAGGGCGCTGTTGCCGAGCGCAAAGCACCATTGCCATTTGCCCAGCAAAATTCTGACGCTGAGGCTCCGCCTCTGGCCGTGTCTATGGCCGTTTCTATGTTTGATACTCAAGCCGATGCCCCAGGTATGAGTGGTAAAAGTCAGCGTCAGTGCCTGCGGAGTTTCATAACCCATCGAAACATGTTCAACCCAAGCCATGCTTACCTCCCAGTAGTTCGTGCGCGTGGTTTACCAGCCGCTCGCAAACAATCCAATACGCTCAAGCGGCGCCGCGCCGGTTAAAGCTGTTCATTCCAGCTTTACCGTGTGTTGTTTGCGTTGCTGTAAGTGGGGACTTGTTGATTGGGGGAGTCTTTGTGGGGGTTGAAGTTTGATCAGTGCCGAGGGCGGGAATCGAACCCGCACGCCCCGCAGGGGCTCAGGATTTTAAGTCCTGTGCGTCTACCAGTTCCGCCACCCCGGCAGTGAACGACGGCGAGTTTACGCATGGCGCCGTGAAGTTGCAAGCTGCGGAATTCACCCTGTCAGCGCGGCTTTGCGCAGGCTTTCGACGATGCGCGTGCTGGCCTGGCCATCGCCGTATGGGTTGACGGCCTGCGCCATGCGTGCGTAGGCGGCTGGATCCGTCAACAGGCGCGCGGTTTCCTGCACGATGCGTTCGCGGCCGGTGCCGATGACTTTGACGGTGCCAGCGGTGACGCCTTCGGGACGTTCAGTCACCTCGCGCAACACCAGCACAGGCTTGCCCAACCCTGGCGCTTCTTCCTGCAAGCCGCCCGAATCGGTCAGCACCAGGTAAGACTGTTTGAGCAATTGCACCAGGGGCAGGTAATCGAGCGGCGGCAACAAAGTGATATTCGGCACGCCGCGCAAATGCGCATGCGCGGCGCGTTGCACATTGGGGTTCAAATGCACTGGGTAAACCAACTGCACGTCAGGGAAGCGGGCGGCGATTTCGAGTAGCGCCGCGCAGATGCGCTCAAACGGCGGGCCGAAATTTTCGCGCCGGTGCGCGGTGACGAGGATCAAACGTTTGTCGCGCGGCACCTGCGCCAATGCGCCGGTTTGCCAATCGTAAGGGCGCGCGGCGACGTCCAGCAGCGCGTCAATCACGGTGTTGCCGGTGACAATGACGCTGGCGGCGGGCAGACCCTCGCGCAGCAAATGCGCACGCGATGTCTCGGTCGGCGCGAAATGCAGGTCGGCCAGCGCGTCGGCAAAGCGGCGATTGATTTCTTCGGGGAAGGGCTGGGACTTGTCGCCGGTGCGCAAGCCGGCTTCGACGTGCGCGACTTTGATGTGGCGGTAAAACGCCGCCAGGGCCGCCGCCAGCGCCGTCGTGGTATCGCCCTGCACCAGCACCCAATCGGGCTGCTCTTTGACGAGCACCGCATCCACTTGCGTCAGGATGTTGGCCGTGAGTTGCGCCAGGGTCTGCTCGCTTTGCATCAGGTCCAGGTCGTAATCCGGTTTGAGGGCGAACAGCGCCAAGACCTGATCGAGCATTTGGCGATGTTGCGCCGTGACGCAAACGACGCTGGTGAATTCGGCGGGATGTTGTTGCAAGGCCCGCACGACCGGCGCCATTTTGATGGCTTCGGGGCGCGTGCCGAAGATCGAAAGAGCTTTCATACTCAAACCTGAAAGCGCGGCAGCGGATTCCCTCGATTCAAACAAAAAAGCGCCGGGTCGAAGCCGGGCGCAACCTGCTCGACGCCGCGCTTGATGTAAATGGTTGCCGACTCGACGCACACTTGGCTGACCAGGTTGGGCCGGCTGGCTGCCATCACCACCAACTCCAAGAGCAAATTCGTCAGCGGCTCCCGGCCGCGAAATTGATCGCCACCTTGCTGGAGTTGCCACGGCTCGCCTGTCCAGTGCGCCCAACCCCAGTCTTCGATAACATAGACGCCGCCCGGACGCAGTCGGGGGAACAGTTCGCGGAAGCTCTCTCGCGTTTCAAACAAAAAATGCGAGGCATCGTCAATGACTAGATCGAGCGGCTGTTGGCCGAATTCTTGGGTGCAAATTTGGGCCAGGCGCGCGTGATCGGACTGGTCAACTCCAAAGTGCACTGACACACGCGCTGCGGCAGCCCGGCTTTTGATGTAGGCGTCGAGTTGCGGCAGTGGGGCAGTGTCGAGCTCAATGGCCACTAACTTAGCAGGCTTGAACAACTCGTTGTAGAGGGCTACCGAACCGCCTTTGTATACGCCTAACTCAATGATGTTTTTCCGTGGCTGGACGGTGAGTTCGGCAATCATTTCGATCATCGAGGGAACTTTAAGCACGATGAAGTCATGCGGGGAGGACGGCTTGTCGTTCATCACATCCGGTAAACAGACGTGGAAACGCCATTCGTCAAACTGCAACGTCCCTTCGAGCAGTTCGTGGTGAGTCCAATTCAGCTTGGTCTGCGGCAGACTAAGAGGCGCTGGCGAACTGCTTGGTTGACCAAAGAGTCTGCGAAAAATGTTGGGCATAGGGTTTTCTCTCTCAACTTTCCACAAATGAGGTCAGTACGTGCGCCGCCAATAAACGCCCGTCCAGTCTATTTCGATAATCTCGTCGCGAATGCCGCAGAGCTGCCGGTAATCAGCGACGGCCTGGCGGCAGGATTGCACGTAACCATAATCGTCAATGATGGCGTAACCGCCGACGGCTAGCTTGGGATAAAGGTTGACCAGCGCGTCCATGGTTGACTCGTACATGTCGCCATCCAGCCGCAGCACCGCCAGTTGCTCTAGCGGCGCGCTCGGCAAGGTGTCGCGGAACCAGCCCTTCAGGAAGACGACCTGTTCATCCAGCAAATCAAAACGCGCGAAATTCGCCTGTACCTGTTCGACCGAAATGGCCAGCAGATCACTCATTTCGTGGTGCGTGTCATTGAGGTCGGCGGGGTATTTGTCAGCATCGGGTTTGGGCAGCCCGGCGAACGAGTCGGCCACCCAGACCCGGCGTTGTGTGTCGCCCGCCGCCGCCAACAGCGCCCGCATAAAGATCGTAGCGCCGCCGCGCCAGACGCCGGTTTCAATAAAATCGCCGGGAATGCCCTCGCGCAGCGCCTGCTCGACGCACATTTGCAGGTTGTCGAGCCGCTTTAAGCCGATCATCGTGTAACCGGTCGGCGGCCAGCCGCGCCCATCTTCGACACGCGGGTCGTAATCGTCGCGCAACGTGTCGCTCAATACGCGCTTCAGCAAGTTGATGTAGAGACTCTCGGCCTTCATATCAATTCACTTATCCAAGTTTGCCGCCCAATGACAATTTGGTTTCTTCCAGCCAGCGCCGTCCGTGCTTTTGATCCGGCTCCAGGTGTGCGCCCTCGGCCCACTCGTTCCAGGCATTGATGAAGATCAAGCGCTCGTCCGGATTGGCGTGCCGTTGAATGGTTTGTTCGACAACACTGCTCAGCCAAAAGCCGTAAGCCTCAGGGCTGTCCGGCTGGAAGATCCAGGCGGCCTTACCCCGCCGTGGGGTGTTGTCCCAGGCCGTCATCACGCCTTGGAAGACGGGGAAGGCGCGTGGCGGCTTGCTGATATTGCCGGCAGCCAGCTCGATGTAGTCCAAGACCTCACCGCTAAAGCCGGGCGCGAGTTCCGGCATCTGCGTCTTGATGGATTGCAGTTTGGAATCATGGGGCGGGAACTCCATGACGCCATCGCAACCGAAGCGCCGCGGATCACGCTTGCCCAGCGAGGACACTTCCAGGGCGTGTCTGAGCGTGGCCGCGACGTAAATGTCGCCCACGCCGGCCCGCTGACATTCCACGCGCCAGCGTTCGATGGAGCGCGCGGTGAAGCGGCCAATGCAGTAAATAATCAGCAGCGGGCGGCCATTGATTCTGATGTAACGCGGGTCGCGCAGGGCCGGGATGATGTTGTGAATGAAGCGCAAGTCGTCTTCATCAGAGTGTTGTTGCTCGATGAGCGTCTCATTCTCGTGCCCGTCCCAGCGTCTATTCCAGGTCTCGTTGGCCCACAGAAAGCAGAACGGGAAGTCTGGGCGGCGGCTCACGAGCATCTGTTCGATGGGCTTTTCCAAAAGCCGCTTGCCGTGAAACCAGTAATAGTAAAAGCAAAAGCCGTAAATCCCGTATTCCTTGGCCAACTCAGCCTGACGCTCCAGCACGCCTGCTGCGGTCAAATCGTAGTAGCCCAACTCGGTTGGGATATGCGGCTGATGGTGGCCGGCGAATAAGGGCGCCGCTTTTTTTGTGTTTGTCCACTCGGTAAAACCCTCGCCCCACCAAAGGTCGTTCTCTGGCACGCGATGGAATTGCGGCAAATACAGGGCAATGGGCCGGACACTCGCGACCGGCAAGGTTGCCAGGCGCGCTCGCACCTGTTGCGTCAATGTTTTGATGAGGTCGGCATTCACCCGGTAACTCAGTCCAGCGTGGCCGGCTTGTTCTTTCACGCTCTCAATCAACGGCGGGGCTGTGTCAGTAACCTGTGGGGCAGCGCTTCCGTTTTGGCTCGCCTTGGGCGCCGTCTGTGGCATGGTTGCCGTAGAGATGTTGGCGCCGGATTTTCCGGTCAGCGTACGTTTAAGCCACCATAGTTTCTGCAGCACCTGCCAGCCCTTGCTGTCGTGGATTGCTTGAATGTTGGTGTGGGCCGCCAGTAACGCTCCCTGCAGTTCAGTAATTTGCCGCTGATGTTCAGCTAGGAGTTGGTCTTGCAATCCCGCTTTTGCCTGTGCGCGCTGGCTCATCACGCGCTGGCTGATGAAGCCGCCAAGGGCCGCAAAGATGTTGCGGAAATCGGTCGCCTCTTTCTCAGGCAGGGCGAAAAGCTGTTTGACGATTTCAGGTTGGTTTTGGCCGATGCCGAGCAAGCCGAGGCCATGACCATGAAAAAACTCGAAGTGGGGGAAGTCGTTTTTAACTTCGTCGAAAAATCTGCGCACGCCAAAATTGCCCCGGCCTAACGCTTCATCGGGCACGACGTTGGTGTCATGAAACATCATCACACCGCCGTCATTCATCTTCGGCAGCCAGGTCTCGAAGTCGTGCTTGACCGCCTCATAGGTGTGGGAGCCGTCAATATGGATCAGGTCTATCATCCCCGCGCGGAAATAGCGGCTCGCCTCATCGAAGTCGCTCCGCACCAAGACCGAAAAATCGCTGTAGCGCGCGTCGTGATAGGCGCGCAGGTCTTCAAAGACCTCCGGGCCGTACTGGCCGTAGTGGATGTCTCCTGCCCAGTTATCAATCGCAAAGCAGAGCGTGTCCAACTCGAATTTTTGTATGGTCTGGCAAAAGGCGCAGTATGAATCGCCGTAGTGCGTGCCCAACTCCGCCAGCACACGCGGC
>JANOWX010000930.1:0-1670 GCA_031418175.1 Acidobacteriota bacterium
TGTTGGTTGTGTCGCTATCATTGATGAAAATTGCCTGGCCGAAAAGAGTGCGCTTGATCGTCGCCGAGCCGCGATTGAGCGGGGAGATCGAGCAGCGGTCGAGCGCCGCCACCACGCGCGCACTGCTCAATTGCACCACACAACCGTCGCGGCTGATGCGGCCCCGTCCCGCCAGCGTCAAACCGGCGCGGCAACTGATGAAGAGGTAATCGCCCGTCAGCGAATTGAAGCGCAGCACGTCGTTCGTGCGGTCGTCTTGCAGGCAGACATCGAACTCCGTGCCGCGAATTTGCATCACCCGTCCGGTGAAGTTTTCGGTGATGAAGAGATCGCCGCTTCTGGCGTCGCGCGCCAGGCCGACCGGCCCGATCAATCCGCCCGCAAGCACGACGGGCGCGCTGCCGGGCGTATCGAAGCGCAACAAGCGGCCAGGCGCGCCGTTGCTCAAATCGCTGCTGATTTCGAGCACGAAGAATTGATCGCCGCCATTGCGCGTCTTGGCGGGCAACACGTCAATCGCCGTCGTCAAGCCGCCGATGAAGGTGGCCGCGCTGCGCGTGCTGAGCGCGACACTGCGGACTTCGGCCTTGCCGCTCGGAAAAGGAAACCCCGTCAGGAAAGTCACCAGCAGTTGATCGTTATAAATGCGCAGGCCGTCGGGCACCGTGTCAATCACCGGCGGGCCGAAGGGCAAGGGGTTGGGCAGCGGCGCGAAGCCGGTGAAGATAGCCGTCGCGCCCGTCTCGGTGTTCACCGTGCTGATCAGATTGAGACTGGCATTGGCGACGTAAAGCGTAGCGCCGTCCAGCGCCAGCGCGAAGGGATTGGAAGCGCGCGCGATGAGGATCGGATCGGGCGCGAAATCCGGGAAATCGGCGAGCAGCTTGACGCTCAC
The DNA here is from genome assembly GCA_031418175.1 of Acidobacteriota bacterium. Classification (GTDB taxonomy): domain Bacteria; phylum Acidobacteriota; class Blastocatellia; order RBC074; family RBC074; genus JACPYM01. The sequence continues at coordinate 896 of JANOWX010000930.1, forward strand.
CGTGTCGCCCTGCGCGCTCTGCCGCGTGAAGGTTGCGCCCGCTTTGAGCGCGGCGTGATCGGCCAAAGTGAGCGTGACATCGGCGGCGGGGTTGTCAATCCCGGCGCCGAATTCGACGATCAGCACCGAACTGAAAATCGGCGACGACGGCCCTTTCGGATTTGGCGCCTCAGCGCCCGGGAAAGGGCCGTTGACAGTGGCGTCGCCCGTGCCAAGCGCGACGAAGAGCGTGCGTTCGCGCAGCGCCAACCCAGTCGGCCCGGAAGGCCCGCCCTCGGGCGGCGCGGACCCTGAAGGCAGCCCGTCGAGCAGCGTCCGGCGCTGGCCGCAGCGGTCAATCAGCGAGACGCGCCCGTCGTTGCGGCCCGTGCCCGCTTCGGCGACGATCAGGTTGCCGCCGTCAGTGATGATGATCTTCGCCGGCGACTTCAAACCGGCGGCCAGCGTGCCGGCAGCCAGCGGGTTTGATTGCGCGTTGACTGGCAGACTCGCCGCGAGGCAGGTCAAGGCAAGCGTGGCGCTGAGCAGAAACATTCTTTTGCGAATCATAGCGTCTCCTTTGGGATTGGTGGTTGGTAAGGCTGGGACCGAAACGGCGGTCCCGGTTTGATTGAAGGCGGCGTCGCTTCGTCAACGCCCTCAGCTACTAATGCGCGATTGGGGGGCGGCGACTGTCATATCATCCGAATAAATTTTTCAGCCGTCCTCAGCCCACGGAAAACTGGTAGTGGTTAACTCGAGTTCGATGGCGTGTCAGTAGCCCGCGCGTAAGCAA
>JANOWX010000931.1:0-2783 GCA_031418175.1 Acidobacteriota bacterium
GGCCGACAGCGCGCTGGTGCGGCAAGGGGCCAATTGGGCACTGGCCGCGCTGCGTGATCTGGCAGGCGTCGGCGTGAGCAAAGACCTCGGCGGGCAAAGCCTGATTGAAAGATTGCGCAAAAGGCCATTCACCCAAACCCCTGATGAGCGACAGCAGCTCAACGCCGCCGTGAAAGCCAGGCTGGAGAATTTAGCACAATGGCGCGTAGTGTTGGGTAACCTGCCTGATGCGGCTGGTCTCAAGTTGCTGGACGCTGGACAGCCGGCTTTGACGGCGGCGGAAATCGTCAATCAATTGGAACAGGTGCAACGCATTGCGCTCGACACACAACGCTTGCCGGCGCTGGTCAAAGCGCAGTGGGAAGAACTCAGGCAAGCCGGCGTACTGGCCGATAGCAAAGACTTGGCTGACAAACTCAATCAAGCCATTCAGAGTAAAGCGCTGAATCTGCGCCGCCAACTGTCTCTGGAAAACCTGGGACACGTCTGGCCTCTTCTCCTCAAGGCCGCGCAGGGTGAGACGACGAACCACAGCGGCCAACGGTTGATCAAGCAATACCTGCCCGGCTTTCTCTGCGCCTATTTCTGCAAACGGTTCGGCTTGCCGCTGAGCAAGCTGGATGATCTGAAGCTCGATCCGGATGTCGTCGCAAAGCTCGCAGATTATGGCAACGGCTACCAACCGCAATACCCATTGGTTGAATCCATCCCCGATAGCTTACAGAACGATCTGCTCGTGGCGATCAAAACGTGGGGCGAGAACTTTGCGAAAGAGATATTGCCCGCGCAGACAGCGGCAACCGCAGTGCCGCACGCGCTGACGTTACAGGTAGACAAGCTCGATGCGCCGTCCGAAGGGCAACTCGACCCACGCCACGACCTGCTGACGCGCATCAGCGGCGTAGGCTTGTTGCTGCGCGAAGTCGGGGGCGATTGGCGGTGTCTGAATATGGCTACTGCCAGCGCCACTGCCAGCACGAGCGATGCCACACAGCCGGATGAAACGCTGGTGCTGGCACCAGTCCGGCTTAACTATCAAAACGAATTGCGCCAGGCTTTCGTCACCTATAACAATCACCCGCTCAGCGCCCGCAGCCCGGTCGCGGAAATGAGCAGGGTGCCTTTTTCACATATCCCTGACATACGCGATGACATACGCAAGGCGCTGGTTGATTATGGCTATCCGCGCTCCACCGCGCACGCCGAACTCACCAAATTGACGCCGCTCAAGTTCGGCGGGAATTACGAAGCCCTACCTTTCATCGTTTCCACATGCGGCGCGCTGCCGGTTGAACTAGCGCGGGGCGACAACACGCCCTGGGAAATTGATCTCAATAAATTCAACCAGGAATGGAGAAAACCGCAGTCGTGGCCTGCCGTCAGGGTTAAGGTGCGCGCTGGCAGCGATTCACAGAAGCCGGGCATCGCTTACCGGCGCAAAGTGCGCATCGGCCAATTGCGCGCTTTCGATTACCAACAAGCGCAAGTGCAAGAGCAATCGGGGAGCCGTTTGTTGCCGAAGCTCGATCTGAAAGTGCCGGCGATTCCGGCCAATGTTTACCCGCGCGCGCGCGAGATGGGGCAAGTTACCCTTGACAATAAGCCGAACGAGCATCCGCTGCTGTTGCTGGCCGATGCCGGTTGGGAACGCGCGGGCGGACGCAGCAAATTCGAGTTTTATTTGCGCCTGCCCGCGACCGATCTCAACACCTGGGATCGCTGGGTGGCGAATGACGCAGGGAGCGCACTCCTGCGCAAAGGGGTCTGGGCGAATTTTTACCGCCGCTCAGAAATCCCCGCGCAGGATACCTCCATTGACGACCCGGCGCTGGCTCCCCTCTTCTTTGCTGAACTTTATACCTGCGACGGCGCGCAACCACTCCGCACGCTCAAAACCGCTTGGATTGGTGTGCCGAGCGCACTTTGGCCCGACCCTCAAGCCAACACTCTGGACGCAGTGCAGCACGGCAAGGTGCAGGTCATCTGCCAACACGACGCCAGCGTCACCGACCTGCGAAGTGATGAGCAAAGACACGAATTGAATGTGAAGGTCGCCAAAGGGGGGGTTTATTGCCTGGCTCTCTATGCTTGCTTGCCCAAAGCGAATGACGTGCGCTTCGCCAACTCGGAAATCCTGGCCCCCTCCAAGCTCGTCAAGCACCCGCAGACGAATCAAAACTACCTAGCTGTTGCGCCCTTTCACTTCATTATCGAAGCGGCGACCGATGAATTGATCAAAGGTATGCAAGCAGACGATGCTGCCGACACACTCTGGCGTTCGCTCACGCCAGTCTTTACGCAAGGAGTCATTACGGCGCGCTTGAACACGGCAGCCGATGATAAATTTTATTACCTTCATCGCGCCGAACTGCTGCGTCAGGTTTGGCGCTGGCAGGGGCGCGAGACGGCACCGCATCCGGATGTCTTTAGTAAGGAAACCACCTTCTGGAAAAAACCGGATGACACACAGCCGACTGAGGAAGAAAAACGTGGGTTGTGGGAAGCCCACGAATTCGGCGCGCGTCCGGACACCGATTATCTGGCCGTGAACATGGAAGCCAGCCCGCCGTCGCCGCGTGGCAGCTTGAGCTACAGCTACCGCGAAGTGCTGGAGTTTGCCAGTCAAATTGGTGCCAATCCACAGCGTCCGCCCAAGGCCGGCACGGATGATGAATTGCGCGCCTTGCACTATCGTTTCTCGGCGCGCGCGCATAGCCGCTATGCGGGCATCATGCCGGATACAGTACTCGCCGCTTTGATAGCGAAGGACAAGACAACCAACG
>JANOWX010000932.1:0-2690 GCA_031418175.1 Acidobacteriota bacterium
ACCTCTCGTCTCACTTGCAAGGCGCGCAACGCGGCAGCCCGTTGGAAAAGCGGGCTGCCGCGTTTCCTTTTTGAGGAACACGCCAGCTACAATGTGCGCCGCAATACCTCCAACTCCCAACCACCGAAGAGGACGATGATGAACAAAACAATACGCATTGCCCTTCTCTGCTCGCTCGCCGTCGCGCTGTGCTTAGCGTTCGTCAACCACGAAGCCGCCAGCGCGCCCGCCTTCGATCTTGTCATCGCCAACGGCCGCGTGCTCGATCCCGAATCGAAGCTCGATGCCATGCGCCACGTCGGCATTCGCGGCAAAACCATCACCGCCATTTCAACCAAGTCGCTGACCGGCAAAACCACGATTGACGCCAAGGGACTGGTCGTCGCGCCCGGTTTCATTGACCTGCATTCGCACGGTCAGACGGATGAAAATTACCGCTACAAAGCGCTGGACGGCGTAACCACGGCGCTCGAAATGGAAGTCGGCGCTGCGTCCATCGCCGCTTGGTACGCCGAACGCGCAGGCCAGGCGCTCATCAATTACGGCGCAACTGTTGGCCACGTGCCCGTGAAAATGGCGGTGATGAAAGACAGCGGCACATTCCTGCCGCGCGACAACGCCGTTACCAAACGCTCCACACCCGACGAAGTCCGCCAGGTCGCCGAACTCATCAAACGCGGCCTGGATGAAGGCGCGCTCGGCATCGGCTTCGGCATCAACTACGTGCCGACCTCGACGCGCACGGAAATCTTCGATCTGTTTCAACTCGCAGCCGAACGCAAGGTCGCCACCTACGTGCACATGCGTCACGCGGGCGGTGTCGAACCGGGCAGCGCCATCGAAGCCTTGCAGGAAGTCATCGCCGATGCCGCCGCCAGCGGGGCCGCGCTGCACATCGTGCACATCACCAGCACCTGTTTGCGCAACACGGCCAAATGCCTGCAACTGATCGAAGGCGCGCGCCAACGCGGCCTCGACATCACGACCGAAGCCTATCCTTACACCGCTACGCAAACGCTGCTCGAATCGGCCATCTACGACGAAGGCTGGCAGGAGCGGCTGGGGATGACCTTCAAAGATTTGCAATGGGTCGCCACCGGCGAACGGCTGACGGCTGAAAGCTTCGCGCGCTATCGCAAATCCGGCGGTTCCGTCATCGGCCATTCCATCCCCGAAGAAATCGCCCGCCTCGCCGTCGGCCACCCGCTGGTGATGATAGCCAGCGACGGACTGATTACTGAAAGCAAAGGCCATCCGCGCGGCGCAGGCACGTTTGCGCGCGTGTTGGGCCGTTACGCCCGCGATCAGCAGGCTTTGTCGCTGATGGATGCGATTCGCAAGATGAGTTTGATGCCCGCGCAACGGTTGGAAAAAGCCGTGCCGATGATGCGCAACAAAGGCCGAATCAAAATCGGCGCCGATGCCGACCTGGCCGTTTTCGATCCTGCCAACGTGGCCGATCAAGCGACGTTTGAGAACCCCGCGCAGTATTCATCAGGCATCAATTATGTGTTGGTGAATGGCGTGTTGGTGGTGAAGGAAGGCAAGCTGGTGGAGGGCGTAAAGCCGGGCGCACCGATTCGGCGGTAATTCCAAGCTGGGAGAGCGGTCGAGACGACCGCTCACGGAACACTCGCGGCTACAGGGAACACACAGATGGCGAAGATTTATGTCTCATCCACTTTCAGCGATTTGCAGGCATGCCGCGCAGCCGTTTACCAGGCATTGCGGGCGCTGCGGCACGACGTGATGGCGATGGAAGATTACGTCGCCACTGATCAGCGTCCGCTCGACAAATGTCTGGCGGATGTCGCGGCGAGCGACATCTATGTTGGCATCTTCGCGTGGCGCTACGGCTTCATCCCAGACAAAGACAATCCCGAACGAAAATCCATCACCGAACTGGAATACCGCTGTGCTGTGAGGCACGGGAAAAAGTGTCTGATCTTTCTGCTTGATGAAAAGACAGACTGGCCGGCGGAATTGAAGGAGCAAGGCAACGGTAAAAAACAACTACAAGCGTTACGGCAAAAATTGGCGGATGACTATGTGGTCAGCTTTTTTCACAACAGTGATGCGCTGGCCAGACTTGTCGTGACGGCTGTGGCGCTGTTGAACCCTCAGCCTGAACACAAACAAAAAATCGAAACCTCGCGCTTGCCCCCGCCACTCACGCCGCAGCTGTTCGGACGCGACGACGAATTGCGTTTGCTTGATGCGGCGTGGGCCAGTCCATCCACCAACCTCGTCGTATTTCACGCGCTGGGCGGGGCGGGTAAATCGGCGCTGGTCAGTAGGTGGTTGGCCCAAATGGCAGCCAAAAATTACGACGAAGCGCGGCGCGTATTCGGCTGGTCGTTTTTCAGCCAAGGTTCCAGCGAAAACCGCAGCGACTCTTCCGAAGCCTTCATTGACAGCGCGCTCGCGTTTTTCGGCGTCACGGGAGCAGGCGATTACTTTCGCAAGGCCGACCGGCTGGCCGAAGCCTTGCGCACCGAACGCACGATCCTGATTCTCGACGGCGTAGAGCCGCTGCAATATCCGCCTAACAGCGCAGGCTTACCAGAAGGCGGACTCAAAGACCGCGCGTTGCAAACCATCCTGACGCAGTTGGCCGCGCAACAGCCGGGGCTGTGCGTCATCACGTCGCGCGAACGGTTGAGCGATCTGAACGGCTACGACGAAGCGAC
>JANOWX010000933.1:0-7870 GCA_031418175.1 Acidobacteriota bacterium
CAAGGGTTGGCGGGGCAGCATGGACTCGTAGACAGCGGTTAGCTGGTGGGGGAGTGGCTGCACATTGGAGGTATGGACGGCCATCATAGGGTCGAAGAGAAAGGCCAGGTCAATACGCTTGGCTTCAACGGCGAGCTTAAAATCGTCTCCGTTGCCATCGAAGGCCCACGGGCGTTCCTGAGTGGCGATGGCGATAGTGGCCTCATCAGCCCGGCCAAGCAGGCGATCTTTGAGCGTGCCATCAGGCGTTTTGTAAATGACTTGCACTGCGCCATCAGCAATCGGCACAACGGCAATAATGGTGGCAACCGCCGAAGGTTCAAGACCAACGAGAGAAGTGCCTGGGGTCAAATCTTCAAGACGCATACGAGATTCCTTTCAACTATGGCATCCTTGCACCAATTTCCGCGCAACTTGGCTTATATTTCTTGAGGGGCTAGATGACTTCCTGAGAGTTTGAACCGGCACGCTGGGGCTTACAGCGGTTTTCAGTTGAATGAATAGATTGATTACGTTGTTGCTCAATGTTTACAGACTCACGAGACTGTCTCTTGATGTTATTCCACTGAAGCCCGCTGTATTGCAAATAAAAACGCCTTCACCGCTGACTTCCGATTGTATTTTGCAGACACACCCGGAGCGATGAAGGCGCTAACTTGAAAAGACGATGATACTCAAGCCTGAAAGTGACTTGAACCGATTGCGGATGTGTCAGCGCGGACATCCTAAACCAACTCCCCGCTGACAGGAAGGCAGGAACAAGCCGCAGCGCAACGTGTCGCGGCCAAACCGCGCGTTGATGTAGTCCAGCGCCTGATGCAAGCGCCGCATTCCCTCAAACCGGTCATCCTAAAACAAGCGGCGCGGGGCCGTGGCTTCGGCTTCCAGTTCGCTGAGCGTGACACCGGCGCGCCGGATGGCGTAGCCGGGCTGCCACCCAAGCGGCGACCATATCCAGACGTCCGGACTCTGGTAACTGCTCCCATTCTGCCAGCAGTTTCTTACCAACATAGGTTTCGATTGATAGCCCACTTGAGGCTTTTCAATGGGTTTCAATGGGTTTCAATGGAACCTGTCATATCGCATAATTGACATATCATCAATGCGACGTTAAGTTGAGTTCGCAAGCTAGCTCAGGATGTCTCAAGACGTCTTGAGACATCCTGAGCAGACAGCGCAAAGGCAGCAATGACGCAACCGGCAAAACTGCTTCCTGACGAAGCGAAACGGAAAATCCTGTTGATCCTCGAACAAGGGCGCGTGGAGCTTTCCTTTCATTGCCAGCGGGATTCAATGCCGCAGCGCGGGGTGAGAATGCTTGACGTGGTGAACACGCTCAAGACCGGCGAGATTCGGCGCGCGCCTGAATGGGATGACGAGCATGGCGACTGGAAAATATCGCGTTGAAGGCGAGGATCTGGACGGCGACGAATTGACAGCCATCACGCTGATTATCGAAGCTGGTCTCACCCTCTACATCGTCACGGTCTTCTGAAAGGGAAAAGCGATGAAGTGCGAACTGTGCAAGGGCGAAACAATCATCAAGCGGGGCCAGACCTATCGCTACGTGGAAAGCGGGCTGGAGAACGTCTACCTCGAAAACATCGAGGTGCGCGTCTGCCAGGCCTGTGGAGCCGAAGCGCCGCGCATCCCGCGCATTCTGGATTTGCACGCCACCATCGGGCAGGCGCTGGCGGCGCAACAGTACCCGTTGCTGGGCCAGGAAGCGCGCTTCCTGCGCAAAGAGCTTGGGCTGAAGGCGCGCGAGTGGGCGGCGTATTTGCACATAGACGTGTCCACGCTTTCACGCTGGGAAAATGGCGAGCAGGTCATCGGGGTTCAATCCGATCTGCTGCTGCGGTTGCTCTATCTCAACCTGTCGGCGCAGCAAGGCGGCCGGCCGGTGCCGGAACGGCTCGCCGAACGGATTGCCGCCATCACCGCACAGCGGGCCGGCACAGAGCAATCGCTGTTCATCAACCCGCTCAAGCCGCCGCAGTATTCGTATCGCGCGGCGACCGAGTTGGCGTTTATTTGATAGGCAAGTTGCCGAGGGGCGAAACGGAAAAAGGGGCGAGCAGTTTTCCCGCTCGCCCCTCGAAAAAAAACGTTTGTGGCATTATTTGTGGCATCGGCTGAAGTCCTGAACCAATGCCCGCCAGTAAACGATTGAAAAGATTGGTGGCCAGGGAGGGACTTGAACCCCCGACACGCGGATTTTCAGTCTTTTAGAACCGCTTTCAGCCAGTTTGATTCAGTTGCGAGTAGTTACTTTCAGCCAATAGATACAGCCTAAAATCACACTTGCAGTTTCACCTAGATAAAATTGGTTGCGCTGAGTTCGCACACAACTCGCACACAAGATTTTCGTTTGTGCGCGGGAAGTGAAGTGCGGACAATCAGCGCAGCGTCGAATTTCGTCGCGCCTTGATTCATCACGGCGCCACATTAAGTTCGGCTCGCCTTACGCTGGCCTCATGAACCAGCGGACAGCCGCGTAACCTTCACGCGGTTGGCGGGCCGGAAACATTGAAGGAGCATCTTTTGTTGAAGGAGGGATGCGCCATGACCTTAAAGGAAAAATTCAACGAACTCCTAGAGCGGTATGACCGGCGTACTGACAAGCGTTTCGGCCAGCCGGAGGTGGTGCCGCCAGACAGTCAAATTTGGAACAAAGCCTGTCGTACTGAAGAGTGCTTGGATCAACCGCAGGAAGAACAGCTTGAGCATTACGCCAGCTTGCTGCTCTCTCTGCGCGATAGAGGCTGTAGAGTCCAACGGGATTTTATGGGCGGAAGTTTGCTCGTTTCGTATCGCCTTCCGAATCACCGTGATCTTTACACAAGGCTTCTCCAAGAGTTTGGGCGGGATCGGGAAGCTGAAGGTGAGTTCATTTCAACGCAAAAAATCGAGGCATGGGCAAAGGCTCGCGGTTTTCCGTCAGAGCAGGCTTGGGCGAAATGGAAGGAAGCTTTTGATGCCGCCTTCAACGAACGCCTTAAGGCGTTAAATGCGAGCGCCCCCTATGGCGACTTGTTTACCACTATTCTCAATACGGTAAATGACGCAGTTGTGACGGGCTGGGTGCGATCACTCTTGAATAATATGTCTTTGGCACTTGAGGGTAAGGAATACGAAATCAAAGAAAGTCATTTGTTCCAGCAGCCTGGCGAACCCCCATTTGCCTACAGTGATAGTGACTTAGCGCGTGGCTATACAGTTGTTGACGGGCGCATTCGTAGGATTGACCGAAAAAAACTATCGGCTGGCGGTATTGAGTACGGCCAAGACAAGGGGAGATCTGAATATGACTTTAGCTTGCTCCCTGCAAAATACGATCTGGTCTATCTCAAGTGGAAGGAGGCGGTGAAACAGTACCGGCGAAATAAGACCCTTCCGCATTGGAAAAGGGTGGTAGAAGCCGCAATGAACCTCTCGGATGAACTGATCCCGTCAGCGGGCCTCGATGCTTTGCTTAATCGTCTTGACGAAAGCCAGCCACCGCCAGAAGGCTACTCCGACACTGACGGAAACGGAAAAACGACGTGGCACCATGCTGCGAGCATCGCGTTAGAGCACGCCAGCCAACTCTGCTGCATTCCGCCGTATGCGCGCTCAATCGGAACATTGCGCGAGCAGTTACGCCAAAAAGGTTCCCGGCGTGGCAATCGTTCTTTACGAGGTTAGCGAATCCGCATTATGAAAAATCTGCGGGTTCACGACGCGAGCCCGCAAAGAAATCACGATTTCTCTGCGGACTGCTCCTTCAGTTTTCAAGATAGTGTGCGGTGCTCATACTCGCGCTGCGTTCGGCTCATTGCCGCGCAGAAAGGAACACCAAATGTCGGAAATTTTTGTCACGGTTGAGGCGGCGGCCCCCGCGCTATCAATGCGGCCCCACGCTCTCTACCGCGCGCTGCGAGAGGGCCAGCTACCGACCTCGATCAGAGTCCTGCGGATCGGGCGGCAGTACAGGCTCCACGCTGGCGACCTCGGTATCGCGCCGATGGCCGCCGGGCCCAAAAACAACACGACCGACAACGAGCTAGACGCCAATCAGGTCTCGTTGTCGGCCACTACTTAACCCCTCCCTAAAGAAAGGAGTCAGACTTGAGCAATTTAACCGAAAAACCCAGTCCAGTCGAAACAGAAATCTGTGCGAACTGCAGCGATCCCCTCGCCGACAGTTTCGCGCCGCAGTGGCACGACACGGGAGCCGTCTACGAAACGTGTTCCCGCGACCGCCGCTAACCGCGACCGCCGCCGTGAATTCGCGTTCGCGGCGGCGGTCAATTGATTTCTGATTTCCTGTTTACTGGACTGAGGCAATGATACCACAAACATTTGAATCCATAGCCAAAATCTTCACGGATGCGCGGCAAGAAACGGACGGCTCTTTCAGTTTTGAATGCCTCGTCTGCCGGGATGACAACCACCCAAACATACGAGTCAAGTTATTCGGCAACGGCGCCCTGTCGTGTCCGCGCTTCGTCAACGCGGGGACTGCTGACCACCGCGCGCACTGTGCGCCAATCAGCGAACAATTGGGCCTGGGCGCGCCGTCTGCGGCTTTCCTATCGTCGGTGCTGTTCAGTGGCGACCGGCAAGTCACGTTGGAAGTCGAACGCGCCAGCAAGGCCGCGCAATTCGTGGCGGCGCGCAATTGCACGGCGGTCTTGCACAGCGCCGAAGTGCGGCTGGCGCGACCGGATGAGCGCGCGGCCTTTGTGGCAGCCATCCCCGACCGCAACGATGCGGAGCGCGACGCCATCGGGCGCGAGCTTGTCCAACTGCTCGACCGCTTCCGCAAAGCGCAAGCAGCGGTGACCACAGAAGAAGCCAGCGACGGGCGGGAGTCGGCGGCGACGCGGCTGGTCAGGCTGGCCGAAGAGGCACAGCTTATCCATAACGCGGATGGCGACGGTTATGCGCTGATGATGGTTGACGGCCACAAGGAAACCTGGCCGCTGCGCTCGAAGGGTTTCAAACGCTGGCTGCAACGGCGCTTCTTTGAGCAGTTCGACAAAGCGCCGGGCGCGCAAGCCGTGCAGGATGCGTTGGGCGTGATCGAAGGCAAGGCGCTTTATGACGGGCCGGAGCGGCGCATCTTCGTGCGTGTGGGCGAGCGTGACGGCAAGGTGTATCTCGACCTGGCCGATGAGCAATGGCGCGCCGTTGAGATTGACGCCGAAGGCTGGCACATCGTTGACATCCCGCCCGTCGAGTTTCGCCGCGCCAAAGGAATGCTGCCGTTGCCCATGCCGGAACGCGGCGGCAGCGTCGAGGAGTTGCGCCCCTTCCTGAATCTGGAAAGCGGCGATCTGTGGACGTTGATGCTGGGTTCGTTGGTGATGAAGCTGCGTCCGCGCGGGCCGTACAACGTGGACGTATTCACCGGCGAGCAAGGCTGCGGCAAGACCACGCGGGCGCGCGTGATTCGGAAGCTGATTGACCCTTCGGTGGCCGATGTCCGCAGCGAGCCGCGCGAGGTGCGCGATCTGCAGATTGCCGCGTCGAACGAATGGCTGCCGGTTTTCGACAATTTGAGCAAGATTCCGGCTTGGCTGTCGGATGCGTTTTGCTGCCTCAGCACGGGCGGCGCATTGCGCACGCGCGAGCTTTATTCCGACAGTGACGAAGTGATCTTTGCCACGATGCGCCCGCAGATTCTGACCTCGATTACTGAAGTCGTGGAGCGGCCTGACCTGCTCGACCGCGCCTTGATCTTCAACCTGCCTGTGATCGAGAAGAAGAAACGCAAACCTGAGAAACGTTTCTGGGCGGAGTTTGAAGCGGTGCGCCCGCGCATCCTGGGCGCGTTGCTCAACGCGGTTTCCTGCGCCTTGCGTAGCGAAGACCAGGTGGTAATAGACGAGGCTTCGCGGCTGGCGGATTTCGAGCGTTGGGCGGTGGCGGCGGAACCCGCGCTCAGTCTGAAGCCGGGCGCGTTTTTACGGGCCTATCGCAAGAACCAAGTGGGCGCGAATCTGCTGGCGCTGGAAGTCAGTCCAATCTCTGAGCCTGTCATCGCGCTGGCCGAACGCGAGCGGGAATGGATGGGCACGGCGCAGGAGCTATTCAACCTGTTGACCGCAGAAAAGGACGAAAACGAGAAGCGCAAACTCAAAGAATTGGGCTGGCCGGCAACCCCTAAAGCCTTGTCCGAAATGTTGCGGCGGTTGGCACCGAACCTCAGAAACCACGGCGTAGAAACCGTCTTTGGCATCCGCGAAGGCAAGAACCGGGTGCGCAAGATCAAAATCCGGGCGCTCCCGAAAGAGGCTGAAAGCGAAGAAAACGAAACCAACAAGATTATTGGGGGAAATTCTGCGTCCGCTGCGTCCGCCAACCCGCAAGACGCTGAAATGCAAGAACTTGAATGCGGACGCAGCGATGCAATTTCTGTGTCCGCCGCTGCGTCCGCCGCTGGCTTTTTGCGTCCGCCAGATGGCCCGCATCACTTAGCGGACGCAGCGGCCCACACGGTGGACGCACAGGCGGACGCAGAAGCTGAACCAATGGCGCTTGGGCAAGCTGCTGAAAGCAGAGCGGCTGCGGCTACAGCGGACGCAGCGGACGCAGCGGACGCAGAAAAACCGACCCAATCTTGTTTGGCGCAAATTGTGGCGCTCGACACCGAGACGGAACGCTTTGACGAACGGCGCGGCATCACGCCCCGCAACGCGCAAATGATTGGGTTAAGCTTGAGCCACGACGGGCAGGCCGCCGATTACGTGACCGACCCGGAAGCCTGGCTGTTGCTGCTGCCGGAGCCGGAGCAGACCGCCGTGTTTCACAACGCGAAGTTTGATCTGAGCGTCTTGCGCCGGACGGGCTTGCCATTGCCGCAGCAATGGGAATGCAGCTTGATTGCCGCGCGCTTGTTGAACGAGACCGGCGAGCACGGTCTGAAGCCGCTCGTAAAAACGAACTTTGGCATAAACCTGCCGGAATATGACGAAGTGCAGAAAGAGCGTTTGTTCAATCCCGGCGCGTTTGACGAATACGCCAAGAATGACGCGCGCTTCACCTTCCGGCTGTGGCAACAGTTCGAGCCGGAGCTTGCGCGACAGGGCCTGCGCAAGGTCTACGAATTGGAAAAGCGTTTGCTGCCCGTCGTGCTGGCAATGGAAGAGCGCGGGATGCTGGTAGACGTGGCCGCTTTGCGCAAGGCGGGTGAGGAAACACAGACGCGCCTGCAGCGGCTGGAAGCGGACATCTACGAGCACGCCGGATGCAAGTTCAATCTACGCGCGCCGCAAAAGCTCGCCGTGATTTTGCGGGAAAAACTGGGGCTGCCATTGCCGGCGGGCGGCGCAAAGGGCGCGCCCTGTGTGGACAAGCACGCGCTGAAAGACCTGGCCGGGCAGCATCCCATCATTCCGCCGCTACTCGAATACCGCGAACTCGACAAGCTGGCGTCGGCCTTCATCGAGAAGCTGCCTGGACTGGCGGACGCTGAAGGGCGCATCCATCCCGCGTTCAACCAGCTTGGCGCGACATCGGGCCGGTTCACTTGCTCAAATCCGAATGTGCAGCAGATGCCGCGTTCCAGCGGGCTGGCTGCGTTACTGCGCGCGTCCTTCATTGCAGGGCCGGGCCGCAAGCTGGTTTGCGCCGATTGGTCGCAGATCGAATTGCGCGTGCTGGCGCACTACTCGCAAGACACCGCGTTAATCGAAGCCTTCCTGAGCGGCGCAGACTTGCACGCCCGGACGGCGGCGCGAATGTTCGGCAAGCCCGAAACCAGCATCAGCAAACGCGAGCGCACCATCGCCAAGAGCATCAATTTCGGGATTGCCTACGGGATGGGCGCGCCCGGCTTGTTCAAAAACCTCAACGCGGCGGGCCTCGCCGTCAGCCTGGCGGA
>JANOWX010000934.1:0-3929 GCA_031418175.1 Acidobacteriota bacterium
GACGGTTTCAGGTCGCGGTGAATGACCAGATTCTGATGCGCGTATTGCACGGCGGCGCAGACAGTGCGGAAGAGTTCGAGCCGCGCCGTGATGCCGAGTTTGCGTGCGCGGCAATAGGCCGTGATGGTTTGGCCTTCGACATATTCCATCACCAGGTAATGCCAGCCTTCGTCGGTCGTGCCGCCGTCGAGCAAGCGGGCGATGTTGGGGTGATTGAGCCGGGCCAGGATTTCGCGTTCGCGGCGAAAGCGTTGCACCATTTCGCGGCCCCCGCCCGGCCAGACGAATTTGAGGGCGACCGGTTGCGCATGCACGCCATCCGTGCGTTCGGCTAGATGGACGGCGCCCATGCCGCCCCGCCCCAATTCGCGCACCAGACGATATGGCCCAAGCTCGCGTCCGGTGTGCAGCCCTGCGAGGGTTGGCTCCTCAGGCAGTTCGAGCAATTCGTGGATCGGTTGGGCTTCCAGATATTCGGGCGACTCGCGGTGCCGTTGCAGTAACTGTTCAACCTCGGCGCGCACGGCTGGGTCATCGCCGCCAGCTTCGGCCAGCAGGCGCGCCTGGGCCGCCGGGGCCAACTCAAAGGCCGCATCGAAAAGCTCTTTGATTCGTTGTCGCTGGGCAGAGGTCATATTGCTGTATTTGTTCTGCGGTTGTAGTTGTGCGCGGGAGTGTAGCCCAAATCTTTGGTATTGGCTGCGCTGGCGCAAGAAGTTTGAACACGGATGGTGCTGTAACCGTGCCCCCCCAACTCCGCACGCACAGCGCAGCCAATCAGTAGGGCCTGACGATGACAGCCAGGCCAATTTCGCCGCGCTCAACCAAGGAAACGCAAAGCGCGGCGGAAAGCGGACAACCGTGGCGTGAAAAATTTCGACCTGTACGGCTGGTTGACGCATTGCCGCTGTACGGCAAACTGTTAGTTTGCCGTGGCTTGATTGCCGAAAATACAGGCGACCCGCGATGTACTGGCCACCGAGACCGGGCAAACTAACAGTTTGCCCTACCTTGGCGCACAGGTGTCTGCGTCGTATAGTGCGGCTGCCGAAATCGCCCCACGACCACGCACACCGGCTGGATTTGCCCTATGCCAGAATTGCCCGAACGCGCGCCCGAACTCGCCGAAGTCGAGATCACATTACTGCTGCAACAACACCGCGCCGGAGACGAGGCGGCGCTGCATCAGTTGATGCCGTTTGTGTATGCCGAATTGAAGCGGCTGGCGCGGCTGAATCTGAACGCCGGGCAGCCGTCGTGGCAACCGACGATGCTGGCGCACGAAGTCTTTCTGTACTTGTTCGACGGCCAATTGCCGCACTGGAACGACCGCGCGCATTTTTTCAACACCATCAGCCGGCAGATGCGCCACTTGTTGATTGACGCGGCGCGGCGCAAACAGGCGCTCAAACGCGGCGGCAAACAACTGCTGCTCCCGTTAAACGAAGCCACGTTGGCCGCCGTGCCCGCTACGCCGCGCGTGGAATTGCTGCAACTCGACGCGGCCTTGCGGGAGTTGGAGCGCGATTACCCGCGCCCCGCCAAAGTCGTCGAGTTGCGCTATTTCGTCGGGCTGGATGAAGCCGAGACGGCGCAGGCATTGGGCGTCACGGCGCGCACGGTGCGGCGCGATTGGGCGTTTGCGAAAAGCTGGCTGTTGGAATATCTGCAACCCAAGGCTGGGCAGCGTTAGCGTTATGGATTCGGCGTGTTGAGTTGTTGGATGAGTTGCCGCAGCGGGGTGAGATCGTGGCGAGTATGGTGCGTCTGCAAATTGGCGACCAGCTTTTCCAGCTGCGGCAGCAAGGCGCGATCCGCGGCAGTTTGCAAAATCATCTCGGCCCGCGCAGCCAATTCAGGTAAAGAGATCAATTGTGCGTCAAGTAAATAAGCGAGGAAGGTCCAATCCTTGTCACGGCCGGCCATCAACTTGCTGACAGCGGCGTCGTAAACTTCCAAGCAACGTGCGACCACTTGCCCTGCTTCATCGTGCAAAGGTTGCAACCGGTCTTGCCAGCCTGGCGGCAAGACCACCGTCGCCAACCCAACGCCATCGGCATAATAGCCATGCTCATCATGAAACGCGCTGGTGATGCCCAATTGCTGATTCACCTCAATGCGCGCATCGGAATCATCGCCCGCCATCAGAAAATCGGCCTCCACCGAAGCGCGCACGACAGCCGGGACCTGATCGGTAATGGCATAAGCGAGTGTGAGCCGACAATGATCGGCAAAGCGATACCGCTAACTTCTTTCACCCGCTGGATGAGTTCGAGAAAGGTTTCCTTCCGCACAACGCCTCCATAATTCAGTGCGCTCTGTTTCGGTAAGAATGCCAGTGAACGGCGTGGACTGGCGTAAGCGTTGTCCTTCGTCCGAGTCTTCGGTGATGAGTTTCATCAAGTCAACGACGTTCAATTGATCCAGCAAGCCGCACCATTCTTGCAAGGCGTGCTCCGAAAAGCTGTCGGCGTGGGCGGGCAGCCAGCGTTCTAGGTTTTGCCGCGCCCGCGCCAGAATGGCTTGCGGGTTCGCGTGCAGCCGCCGCGCAACTTCAATGTGATAGAGCAAGTTGTACCTGTCTAGAAACTGGTGCGAATCCTGCGCTACGGTTTGTGCTGCTGTGTTTGTCATCGCGCCAATGATAACCGCTCATTCGCCCCGCCGGTAGCCTGCGCGCGCGTTGCGTTCAGGCCGTTCGGCGTACCGCTACTTCGCCACAGCCCGTGCCACTTTGCGTGTCGTTGGGCAGTGTTTTGCTCAGGCAGCTTTTCTTTTGCTGGCAGGCGCCAGGCGCGCCGCCACTTTCTGGGCAATGCGTTCGGCCAGGGCGTCGGTTTCCGCCTCCGGCAAAGGGTTGGCGGCCGGGGTCTCAAGCGCGGCGCGCAACGTCTGATTGATTTCACTGACGTAGGTAGCGCCGTTGACTGAACGGCGTTTGAAATGCCGCACAATATCCTCATCCAATAACAGATTTACCTTCACTTGTTTCGGCGGTCGTTTCAACACCGTAACTCGACCTGCTTCGGCTTCGCCTTTTTCGTAAGCAATCGCCTGCTCAAGCGATTTTTTCAGACGTTCAAAGTTTTCTTTTTTCATTTGCTTAACTCCTGCCTTTTTGACCGACTTGCTTCAGTGTTGCCGCAAGCGCTGCGAGTTGCTTCCTTGCCTCATCGTCCAAATCAGCTTGCTCTCGTTTGCTGTAAAGATAAAGCAAATGGATGCGTCCGCGTAGCTCGAAATACAGGTAGAGGTAACGGTAACCGCCGCTTTTCCCGCCCTTGCTTCGTGGATCGGCTACACGTGCTTTGCGTATACCGCCAAGCCCCTTCACTAGATCACCACGTTCAGGGTCCAGCAATAAGTCGCGCTGAATCGTGTAGAGCAACTCCAACTGAGCCGTGCCAGCCAACTCGGCGAGTTGCTCGACGAAGGTTCGGGCCTCAACAAAGCTCAACCATTCGTCAGGTTCCTGTTGGTCATACACGTTTGCCATTCGCCGGATCCCAATTCACTTTGCGGCCCGTCCGATACGCTTCATTCGCCAGATGCGCACCGACCAACACGCGATTCGCTAATTCCACCGGCGAATGCGGCTGCTGGCGGCTCTTCATGCAATCCAGAAAATTTTGCATGTGTGGCGTGTTCTCATCTTTGATCGGCCACGACTCGACCTCTTTGCGCTGCTTGTCGTAACGCACCATCAGGTTGCGATTGTTTTCCTGCACGATGCTGCCTTCCAGGCCATAAAACGCGCCGCCGTCTGATTCCTGCCCGTTCATGAATTGCACCATGAACACGAGCGAGAAGGTGCCGCAATCCATGATTGCGTGCACATTGTCGGGCGTTTCCCAATCCAGGTTTTGATACTTGCCGCCGTTACAGACGACCGAGCGCGGGCCGTCGCAGCCGGTGATCCACATCGCCAC
>JANOWX010000935.1:0-8008 GCA_031418175.1 Acidobacteriota bacterium
ACGATTTCAATCGTTCAGTCCTGGCCGCAGCACAAAACGAATAAATTCGTTACTACGTGTTGCCGTCCGCTGACTCTCAAAGAACTTAGTTTTCGGTGTACTAAAGCCTGTCCTACCAGAGGAAAACCAATGGCAAGCGAACTCAAGGTCGGCAGCAAAGCGCCCGCCTTCACTCTGAAAAATACCGCTGGCGAGACGGTCAAGTTGGCCGATTTCAAAGGCCAAAAAGTCGTGCTTTTCTTTTACCCCAAAGACGACACCCCGGGCTGAACGAAAGAGGCGTGCGGGTTCCGCGACGCATACAGCGAATTGCAAAAGCGTGAAGTCGTCGTGCTGGGTGTCAGCGCCGACGATCAAAAGGCGCATCAGAAATTCACCGCGAAATACGGCTTGCCCTTCACGTTGTTGTCCGACCCCGAACACACGATGCTCGAAAAGTACCACGCCTGGGTCGAGAAAAGTTTGTACGGCCGGAAGTATATGGGCATTGCGCGCATCACCTACATCATCAATGAAAACGGCCAGATCGCGCACATCTTCGGCAAAGTGAAGCCGGAGACGCACAGCCAGGAAGTGCTGGCGGTGCTTGATGCGTTATAGCCGTGGAGAAAGCTTCTCCCACGCAGACACACGCAGGGGCACGAAGAAAACTGGCTTAAAGCAATTCTTCTTCGTGCCCCTTCGTGTGTTTTCGTGGGAGCCTTCTTTGCTGTGGCGCGTCTCGGCGTTTTGCGGTACTTATTGGCTCGCTATGCAAATGTGGTTGCGCATAATCCGGTTCGGTTGTTGCTGGCTGGTGCTGTTGGCCGCGCGGATCGGCGCGGAGCAGTTGCCGCTGAAGCTTTACACCACGGCCGAGGGGCTGACGCACGAGAACGTTATCGAGATTGTGCGCGATTCGCGGGGCTTTCTATGGTTTTGCACGCTGGATGGGTTGTCGCGCTTTGACGGATACCGCTTCGTCAATTACGGCGTGCGCGATGGCTTGCCCCATTCGACCGTCAACGATCTGGTCGAAAGCCGCAACGGCGCGTATTGGCTGGCGACCTACGCCGGCGTGACGCGCTTTGTGCCCGGCCAGACAGCGCGCAGCGGCGCGGGCTTCTTTATCAATTACTCTGTTGAGGGCAAGCGGGCCGTGACGCTGTATGAAGACCGCGCGGGCACGCTTTGGATTGGGACGACGAATGGCGTTTACCGGCTGCCCGCCAACAGCCCCAAGATTGCGTTTGAACGCGTTGAACTGCGCATCCCCGGCCACGCTGACAACACGGTGGAAGTTGCGCGCATTCGCGGCGACGCGGACGGCAGTATCTGGATCGGTTCGAATTACGGCTTGACGCGCCTGTTACCGGATGGGCGGCGCAAGCATTACGCCCTCAAACCCAGCGAGAATATGGATCTGGTCTGGACGTTGCTCTGCGATCCGCAGGGCCGCGTTTGGATCGCGCATTATTCCGGCTTCCTGATTTTCAACCCCGAACCCGCCGCGCAAACGAATGAACAACCCGCTTCGTTGGCGCCGCGCGCAAATGCCGCCGCGAACGTCGTCAATGGCCGCCTGTTGCTGCCGGATAAGCCGGGAGAAGTGCGCTGGTACACGGCCAAGGACGGCCTGGAAGACCCGCATATCCGCGCGCTTTGCCAAACCGATGCGGGTAGCATTTGGCTGGGCACACGCGGCGGGCCGTTGAGCCGTTTCGATGGCGAGCGCTTCAATAACTACAGTGCGGGCCTGACGCGGCGCGTGACGGCCTTGGCCGAAGACGAAGCGGGCAATCTCTGGGTCGGCGCGCGCAGCGGCGGCGTGCTGCGCGTGGCGCGGCAGGGCCTGGTGACCTTTCGCCAGGATGATGGCCTGGCGCTCAATGATGTATTGCGTGTCGGCGCCGATCGCGGTGGCACACTGACGGTCATCAGCAACGCCTGGTACGTTAGCCAGATAAACACGCAACCCAATGGTGCGCGTTTTTATTCGGTGACGTTGAACTTGCCCAAACAGCTCAGCGAATCCAGCGTCGGCAATCGCGAGATGGCGCAAGACCCGCAAGGCGATTGGTGGATCAGCAGCGGCGCGGGCGTCGCGCGCTTTTCAGGTGTTAAGGAATTGCCCGATCTGGCGCGCTTGCGGCCACGCGTTTACACCACGCGCGACGGGCTGGCCGATGACAACGTCAACCGCCTCTTTGCCGATTCGCGCGGCGACATCTGGGCTAGTTCCTATCATCCGCCCGTCACGCTGGCGCGTTATGAACGCACGACAAACACCTGGCGGCGTTATGGCGAAGCCGACGGCATGCCCAAAGGCAACTGGGCCAACCGTATCACCGAAGACCGCGCGGGCAATCTTTGGTTCGGCATGCACGAAGGCGGCTTGCTGCGCTGGCGCAAAGGCCGCTTTGAATACTTCGCGCAGGAGGCGGGCGTGCCCCTCGAATTGGTGCAAGGCATCAGCGTGGATCGCAGCGGGCGTCTGTGGGCAGGCACCAAAGGGCGCGGCGCAATTCGTTGCGACGACCCCACGGTGGAACAGCCGCACTTCACGCAATACACCGCAGCGCAGGGACTGGCGAGCGCTGTCGTTTGGAGTTTTGCCGAAGATCGCTGGGGCCGCGTTTACATCGCGCACGCGCGTGGCGTTGACCGTTTGGAGCCGGACAACGGGCGCATCCAACACATCACGGCAGACGATGGGTTGGCGCGCGGCGAAGTGGTGTCGGCCTTCGCCGATCAACAAGGCGCGCTCTGGTTCGGCACGCGCGAAGGTTTGTCGCAGTTGATTCCCAGCGAACGCGACGTGACGGCCCCGCCGCCGCCCGTTGTCATCAGCGGTTTGCGCGCTGCCGGCCAGCCCCAAGCCGTGGCCGAATTGGGCGAGCGCGATTTCAACGGTTTGCAGTTGGAGTCGAATCAGAACCAGATCGAATTGGATTTCTTCGGCGTGAACTTTGCGCTCGGCGCGCCGCCGCACTATCAATACATGTTCGAGGGTCTTGACCGCGCTTGGAGCGCGCCCAGCGAACAGCGCACCGTCGCGGCCAAACTCGCGCCTGGCAGCTATCGCTTTTTGGTGCGGGCAGTCAACGCCGAAGGCCGCTTGAGCGACCCGCCTGCCAGTGTCAGCTTCACCATCCTGCCGCCCGTCTGGCAACGCTGGTGGTTTAGCGCGCTGGCCCTGGCGCTGGCGGGCGCGGGGGCTTTTGTTGCCTACCGCTATCACATCAACCGGCTGCTCGAAATCGAACGCGTGCGCACGCGCATCGCCACCGATTTGCACGATGACATCGGCGCCAGCTTGTCGCGCGTGGCCATCCTCAGCGAAGTCGTCAAGCAAACACAGGGGGCGGCCAACGGCCACAACACACAATCGGCCACGATGTTGACGGAGATTGCCGATTCGGCGCGCGGCCTGGTGGATTCGATGAGCGACCTGGTTTGGGCGATTGATCCGCGCCGCGACGATTTGCAACAAGTGATTGCGCGCGCGCGCCAGTTCGCGGCTGATGTCTTCGAGGCGCAAGGCGTCAATTGGAGCTTCAGCGCGCCGCCCGGCATCGCGCAAATCAAGCTCGACCCCGACCGCCGCCGCCACCTCTTTTTGATTCTCAAAGAAGCCATCAACAACGCGGCCAAATACGCGGCTTGCCGCAACTTTTCCATCGCGCTCGAATTGACGCCGCAGCAATTGACCGCCGACATCCGCGATGACGGTTGCGGCTTCGCGTATGAACCGGTGGTTGGTTCGACCGCCGTATTGAGCAAGTCGCGCGGCGGGAACGGCTTGAAAAACATGCACGCGCGCGCGGCGGAACTCGGCGGCAGTTTGAATATCGAAGCTGCACCTGGGCAGGGCACGCGGTTGCGGTTGACGGTGCCGTTGAAGAAATAACCGCAACCCGGGTAGGCAGCGCTTCCAGCGTGCGGTTTCGGCAGCGGACGCAACAATGCCGGAGGAGTTCCTGCCAGCTTTATTCCGTCTGCTGCCCAGCCCGCACGCTAGAAGCGCTGCGTACCCGGGTTGCTGCACACTTTCTCTGCTGCACTTCAAAGTTCGATCTATGCTCACACTCTTCTTCAAATTTGGCTGCGGCTTGTTCTTGTTCGCGCTAGCCCTTGGCGCTAATCCGTTCCCCAAGCCCGCGCCCGTCACTGCCGAAACAGTCGAAACGAAAGCCCTGGCCTTCCTCATTCGAGAGGTGCCAGCCTGGTCAATCAACAACGGCTGCTTCTCTTGCCACAACAACGGCGATGCCGCGCGGGCGCTTTACGCCGCGGCGCACAGAGGCTGGCGCGTTCCACCGGAAGCGTTGACGGCGACCACTATCTGGTTGAGTACGCCCGCACATTGGGACGAGAACAAGGGCGATCCCGGCTTCAGTGACAAACGCTTGGCGGACGTGCAATTTTCCGCCGCCTTGCTGGCGGCCATTGAAACCGGGCACGTGCGCGATCTGCGCCCCTTGCAAGCCGCCGCGCGCAAACTTGCCGCCGCGCAAGACGCCACAGGTTCGTGGCAGGTTGATGCCGGCAACACGCTGGGTTCGCCTGCGACTTACGGCACACCGCTGGCGACCTGGATGGCCTTGCGGGTCTTGCGGCAAGCCAAGCTCGCCGAAACAAACGCCGCGTTGCAACGCGCTGAACATTGGTTGCGCCAACTGCCGCCGCAGAATGTTTTTAGCGCCGCCACGGCGCTGCAATTTTCAGCGCGCGAAGCTGGCGCGCCAGCCAGCCGCAAGCGGGCCGAGTGTTTGAACTTGATTCGTCGCGCGCAAACGCGCGACGGCGGTTGGGGGCCGTATGCCGATGCGCCACCCGAGGCCTTCGACACGGCCTTGGTATTGTTGGCGCTGGCCGAAGTGCGGCAGGCAGCAGGCGCAAAAGAAATGCTGCGGCGGGGCCGGAATTATTTGCTCGCGCAACAAACCGCCGCGGGGAACTGGCCCGCGACCACACGCCCTGCCGGCGGCGAGAGTTATGCGCAGATGGTGTCAACGACGGGCTGGGCTTTGTTGGCGTTGCTGGCGACGGGTGAGTAATTGCGCGGGGCTGCCAGGCTTACAAAAAAAACAAACCACGCAGCAACGAAGATAACGAGGATGAGCTTTCGCCGCGTCTTCGTGTTCTTCGCTACTTCGTGGTGGAAAGGTCTGCGGTGTTTTACCGGCGCTTATTTGGCGCGCTTGGCGGTGAATTCAACGGGCGGCCGTGCTTGGCCACCCGGCGCGCCTTCGAATGAACGGGTGAATTTGATTTCATCGCCGGCCACTTTGCCTTTGTACAGCATTTTGATGCTGTTGCCTTGGATCTCGCGGACGACGGTAAACGCGACGTCGTCTCCTTCGACTTTGCCGTCAGAAATCGCTGCTTCGCCTTGCGGGCTCGACACAGTGCCCGTCAGCTTGCCGCCTTCAACTTTGAACGTGAAGGTGCTGGTCTGGTTTCCCTGGCGACCCGGGACTTCCGCCGTCCATTTACCGTTGACGTCAGCGGCCCACGCCACTGTCAACATCGCCATGACGAAGCAGGCAGACAGATATGCAATTCGAGTTTTCATGAAGTGTTCTCCTTGTTGGAATTTGGGTTGTTGGTGACGAGGGTCAGACCCTCAAGCACTACAAATGACGTTACGGCCAAAGAGAATGATACAGAAATTCGCGCGCCGCACTCGCACAGGCTTTTGCTTATCAACTATACTCGCCGCCCATTGCGCTCCCCTCCACACTGAATTTACGGAAAGCAATGCGCCAGACAACGCGCCAAGACGACGAACCCTTTGAGTGACTCAATGCACCGCCGCCCATTCTTACAATCCATAACCGCCGCTTCGCTGACGGCGCTGAACCATCCCATGCAAACCACCAAGAAACGCAATTTGAAACTGGGCTTCGACAATTACGCCATCCGCGCCTTCGGCTGGAAGGCGCCGCAACTGCTCGCTTATGCGGCCACGCTGCAAGTGGACACGGTGCTGTTTTCCGATCTGGACGTATACGAAAATCACAGCGAAGCCTACTTGAAAGACATTAAGAAAAAGGCCTCAGACCTGGGCCTTGAGGTGCAAGCCGGGACGGGCAGCATTTGCCCTTCGGCAAAGTCCTTCAATAAAAAATACGGCACCGCCGAAGAGCATCTGGTTTTGCTGATTCGGGTCGCGCAAACGCTGGGTTCGCGGGTGGCGCGTTGTTATCAGGGCACCTTTGACGACCGCTTGTTGCCGGGCGGCTTGGAGGCGCGCTGGCAGGATACGATCAAGGCGTGCCAAGCGGTGCGCACACGCGCGCTGGATGCGGGCGTGAAGCTCGCCATCGAGAATCACGCGGGCGATATGCAGGCCTGGGAGCTGGTCAATTTGATCGAAGCCTGTGGCCGCGCTTACGTCGGCGCGACGCTCGATTCGGGCAATGCGGCGTGGACGTTGGAAGACCCGCTGCACAATCTGGAAATCCTCGGGCCATACGCCGCCACGACCGGCATTCGTGATTCAATGATTTGGGAAACGCCCGAAGGCGCGGCGGTGATGTGGACGGCCATGGGCGAAGGGTTGGTGGATTGGCCGCAATACTTCGACCGCTTTGCGCAATTGTGCCCCGGCGTGGCCGTGCAATTGGAAATCATCTCGGGCGGCATTCGCCCGTTCCCCTATCAGCAACCCGAATTCTGGACGCCTTACCGCGACATCCGCGCGCAGGAGTTTTTGGGCTTCACCAAACTGGCCAAACGCGGCCAGGCGCGCGCGCCGTTCAAGGTTCCGGCTGGGCAGGAGCGCCGGTTAGCCGAGCAGGAATATCAAAAGTCCGAACTGGAGAAGAGCCTCAAGTATTGCCGCGAAGTGCTGGGGCTGGGGCTAAAATCCTAGCCGAAGAATTCCTGGCCGGTCGCTTGACGATGGCGGGTTCGGTCAGTAGTATCACGCCTTCGTTTTGGCAGGTTACACAGTTCTTTCCAGTTTTCTTCTGACGCGTTCGTCTAGCCCGGTCCAGGACACCGCCCTTTCACGGCGGTAACACGGGTTCAAATCCCGTACGCGTTATTCTGCAAGCAAAGCACTTACCGGTTCATCGCCGGTAAGTGCTTTTTCTTTGGTGACGCTGTGGTGACGAATGTCACCGAAAACGGCGTCCAGTTTGCCCACGGCCTCAGCCAGAAAGGCCGGACTCAGGTGCGAATAGCGCGCCGTCATCCGCAGGTCTTTGGTGCGCAAAGGCGACGTGGCGACGATTGTCGAACACCACGACGCACCTGAACACGGCTAGAGTCTGGAGGTCTTTAATGCGCTCGGCGACACAATGGCGGTGCTGACCGTCGGTGATTCGCAAATCGAGCCGCTGTTGCGCGATGAGGTCTTGCACGTGCGGCAGCTTGAGACGGTGGGAGTATGAGTTTGGCAGGCCGCATCTGCGCTGCGCAAACGGGCGAACCACTGAGGGACGATTGCGTGGCAACAGGAAGAGGAACAGGCGCCGCTGGTCAATCCGTCGAAACCGGCGCACGTTATGTATCGTCCGGCATCGGAAGTTGCCTTTGCCTAAGCGATTCAAATCAGTTACTTGAGCGTTGAGGAATTGGTTGGCCTGGTTCTGTTGGGCTCTGACCGTTCATTGCACAGCCCAATTGGAGCCATCCGAATCAAGCGAGTGACCAAGTCAGGCTGCACTTGAGACGACAATATGAGACCCTGCCTGTTTTAGGCCGCCGTTAGTGAGCAAACGGTCAATCGTCATTTCGACGGCATTTCTCATCTCGTCGCTGGTTCTCCAAAAGCCCAGAATTCTGATGACTTCCAAAGCGACGTTTTCTCGCTGAATACCAAACGAATTTCTGACTACTTGCTCAACGGCTACAACAATCTCCTCTGGTGCAACCAACTCAATTTTTCGCAATGCTGGAGGCAAACCACTGCGGTCACGAACTGTTGGGCGAACCATCTCATTCAACCAAAGAAAGTCCCCCTGTTGGCGAATTGCTCCCGCTCTCGCAGCTTGATCGCAGGCGGACTCAATCGCGG
>JANOWX010000936.1:0-9681 GCA_031418175.1 Acidobacteriota bacterium
GGTTTTGACGCCTCCGACTTCGCCAATTACCACTGGGGCAGACACGCAGGTCTGCCCCTACATTGAAAGAGAGTCGGAATATCATGAACGAGACTCTTCCCATCGCCGTCATCTCGCCCAAAGGCGCCGCCCGTGTGCACGCCGGGCATCTCTGGATTTATCGCAGCGACGTTCCCAAACGCCCCAAAGCCGCGACGGGCGCGGTCGTGCGCGTACACGATTCGCGCGGGCGCTTCCAAGGGCTGGCCCATTTCGGCGCCGAATCGGAAATCACCTTGCGCATGCTGACCACTGCCGATGTGCCGATTGAGCGCGCGTTCTGGCGCGCGCGCTTGCAAGCGGCCTACGAATGGCGGCAGCGCGTCGTCAGCGACACCGACGCTTACCGGCTCGTGCATTCCGAAGGCGACGGCTTGCCCGGCTTGATCGTTGACCGCTACGGCGATTGTTTCAGCGTTCAAACGCTGACGCGCGGGATGGAGGCGCTCAAACAAACCTGGCTCGAATTGCTGGTTGAGTTATTCCAGCCGCGCCTGATCGTCGAACGCAACGACGCCAAGGTGCGCCTGTTGGAAGGGCTGCCCATGATTAACAGCGTGTTGCACGCAGCCCCGGGCGTTGACCGCGCGGAATTGCCGCCGCTGACGATCACTGAGAACGGCCTGCGCTTCGCCATTGATTTGCTGGGCGGGCAAAAGACCGGCGCGTTTCTGGATCAACGCGAGAACCGCGCGGCAGCGTTGCGTTATGCGCGCGGGCGCGGCTTGGACTGTTTCAGCTTCCACGGCTCGTTCGCGCTGCATCTGGCGCGCGCCTGCGAACAGGTGCTCGCGTTGGATATTTCCGAACCCGCCATCGAACGCGCGCGGCACAACGCCGCATTGAACGGTCTCAGCAACGTCGAATTCGCCGCCGTCAATGTCTTCGACCGGCTGCGCGATTACGAAGACGTGGGCGAGAAATTCGACACGATCGTGCTCGACCCGCCGGCCTTCGCCAAAAATCGCGGCGCGGTGGATGCGGCCCTGCGCGGCTACAAAGAGATCAATCTGCGCGCGCTGAAATTGCTGCGGCCCGGCGGCATTCTGATCACCTGCTCCTGCTCTTACCACGTCGGCGAAGACATGTTTCAAAACGTGCTGACCGAAGCCGCGCGCGATGCGGGCCGCATGGTGCAGGTCATCGAAAAACGTACCCAGAGCCGCGATCATCCGCATCTGCTGACCGTGCCTGAAAGCCTGTACTTAAAGTGCCTGATCTTACGTGTGCCAAGCTGAAACAAGAGCATGGAGTTCAGCCTTCAGGCTGCCAGGCGCGCGCAGCGCGCCAAGCAAGCTGAAGCTTGAATTCCATGCACTTGCGACCAGGCCCGATATTAATTTGGTGGTTTCAGAGGCTGGTTTAACGCCGCCGTTCACTCAGATAGTTGTGCCACAACAGCCGCGCGGCCACGGCGCGCCAGGGCCGCCAGCGTTCAGCCAACACACCCAACTCGGCATACGAAGGCCGCTCAGGAAGCTGTTTGAGCTGTTGCCAAGCCACCGCCAACGCCAGATCGCCGTGCGGCCAAACATCAGGCCGCCGCAAGGCCATCAACAGATAACAATCCGCCGTCCACACACCGATGCCTTTCAATTGCGTGAGCGCCGCGCGCACGCCGTCATCATCCAGCGCGGCCAACTGTGCGAAATCGAGTTGGCCGTCACGTACCGCCTCAGCCAGCAAGCGGGCGTAGCGCGTTTTCTGGCGGCTGAAACCGATGGTCTTCAATTCGTCATCGCTGAGCGTCAATAACGCGTGCGGTTCGACTGCCCCAAGCGCGGTCTGCAATTTGACGAAGGCCGCGCGGGCCGACGCGAGCGAGACTTGTTGTTCGAGGATGAGATGGATAAGCGTGGCAAAACCGGTGGCGCGTTCCCACAGCGGCGGCGGGCCGAAGCGCTTCACGATCGCAGCCAGATCGGCATCACGCGCAGCCAACAGGTTCACGCCATGTGACAAACTGATCTCATCCAAAATATGCGGAGGCGCAATGGTGGTGCGCTTGTTACTTTTCATCGCCGCTCAAGCACCATCGGCATCACGCCATCCGGCCCCGGTTTTGGGCGCAAGGTCACGATCGGTTGCAATTCGATGGCGCGTCCGGACGCCAGCCGCAAGCGCCACTGCCGCGCCAGCGTCGCCAGCACCAGCACGCCTTCGAGCCACGCGAATTGCTCGCCGATGCAGACGCGATTGCCGCCGCCGAAGGGGGAATACGAAAACTTGGGCCGCGCCTCTTTGGCTTCCGGCGTCCAGCGTTCGGGGTCGAATTTGTAGGGATCAGGAAACCAGCGCGCGTCGTGATGCGTGACGAACTGGCTCATCAACACGATCGAACGCGCGGGCACGTGGTAGCCGTTGATCGAATAGTCATTCAACGCGCGCCGCCCGATGATCCAGGCGGGCGGGTACAAACGCATCGCTTCGGCAAAGACCATCTCGGTGTAACGCAAGCGCGGATAATCCTCAGCCGTGGGCAAACGCCCGTTCAGCACTTCATCAATTTCGGCGTGCAGTTTGGCTTCGATGTCGGGGTTTTGCGCTAACAGATACCAAGTCCAGGTCAGCGCATTGGCCGTCGTCTCGTGTCCGGCCAGGAAGATGGTCATGGCTTCGTCGCGCAGTTGTTCATCGGTCATGCCGGTGCCGTCGCCCTCTTCGTCACGCGCGGCCAGCAGCATCGAGAGCAAATCGCCGCGGTCTTCGCCGGTGGCTTCAAAACTGCGGCGGCGCTCTTCGATGATGCGGTAAATGGTCGTGTCCAGCCGTTCGCGCGCGCGTTGAAACTTGCGCGTCGCGGGCAGCGGCAGCCGTTCCAGCAGTTGCGCAAACGGCAGCGTGAGGCGGTTGAACAACTCCATCGCATCGCTGAGCGCCTTGCCGATCTCATCGGCTTCGCTTTCGACATCGCTGCCAAAGAGCGTCTTGCCCGCAATCGCCAGCGTCAGATGCATCATCTCGCGCGCGATGTCCACTTGCGCGCCGTGCTGCCAGCGTTGGCCCGCGCGCGCGGCGAATTCGACCATCGTCGCGGCGTAACCGGCGATGCGCTGACGGTGAAAGGCCGGTTGCAGCAGGCGGCGCTGGCGCAGATGGAAGTCGCCTTCGCTGGTCAGCAGGCCTTCGCCCAGCAAACGTTTGGCGCGCTGCAAGCCTTCGCCTTTCATGAATTGTTTGCCGTGCGTGACCAGCACGTCGCGGATGTAATCGGGATGATTGAGCAGGAAGACTGATTGCGGCCCTATGTAAAAGTGCGCCACGTCGCCGTATTCGCGCGCCATCCGCAGCATGAAACCGAGCCGGTCGCGGCGCAGCGCCAAGAGATTGCTGATGGAAAAGATTTGTTTCGGCCCGGGGGCGCGGCGTTTTTCTGCGCTTGCCATTGCTATTTCCTCTACTTGGCCCAACGCCGTTCGGGATGGGCTTTTGCGTACTGCTGCGCTTCTTTGAGCAGCTTCCTGATGGCGGCAACGGGAATGCCAGCCAGCGATTTCACTTTGATATGCCGGATGTCCTTGCCTGTGCCTTCAAGCAAACCGTCTGGATTGGAGAGATGCGCGCCGTCCGCAAAGTAAAGATTGACGTAATTTTTCAGCGGCCCGATGGCTGCAATTTCGCCGCCAAAGGCATAGCGCGCGACGTTCCAGCCCGTGGCCCAAACCTTCTCGTCGGCCTTGGAAAAAACCTCGTAGATGATTGCGCGCAAGCGGCAAGCGAGCGCCTGCACGTCGGGATTGTATTGCACGATCAATTGCTCAAAGGTGCCGTTCCCTGCGCCTGATTGCGCTGCCTTGGCGGCAGCGGCTTTTGGCGCAGCACCTGCCGGATATTTCAACTTGCCGCGCTCCAGTTTCTGAATTACGTCCAGCACCTTGCCCGTGGCGCAATACAGCGCCTGCGGGAATTTTGCCTGTGTGGCCGCGACCTTGTCGGGCTGGCCGCCTGCAAAAATCAGCGGCAGGTGTTGGCGTTTTTTCGCTTCGACCAGCCAACCGGCAATGGCGCGGCCATGCGAGGGCAGGCGGTCGAGCGAGATCACAAACACTTCCGGCAAGGGTTCTTTCAGATTCGCGCCCGACTCGGTTTGCCAATGCGCGTGCACGGCGTAGCCCGCTGCCAACAGCGGCTTGATCCGCTCGGCCGCTTCGGCCTCATGCCAGTGGACATAGAATATCTTTTTCACGTGACGGCCTCCCTGCTTTGACGATTGCAATGCCGGGCCATTATTGACGTAGCGGTCTGGGCACGGCAAGCCAGATGAGCGTCTTCAATCCCGCCCTGAAACAGGCTATAGTTCCGGCGCATCGTTGCTCAAAAAGATAGGAGTCGAACCAAAGATGAAAACCCTGACGACCATACGCTTCACCTTGCTCTTGTTCACGCTCGCGCTGTTGCCGCCGAATTCCCTCTTCGCCCAAGAGACGGGCGGCGTGGGCCGTATCAAAATAAATTCGGTCAATTCGTCGAACGCGCCCGCGCAGCAAAAGACCGTCGTGCAGCGCAAAAAACTTTCCGCCGCCACCACCAAAGGCAAAGTCTTCACCACGACCACCGGCGCGCTCAGCGTCGTTTCGGAATCGGAGGCGATGGTTTTTATCCGGCCCGTCAGCGCCAAAGAATTCATTGACAAGGCAGCCATCGCGCCCGCCAAAGGCCAGATCATCTTCGACAACCTGCCGCCCGGCCAGTACCACGTCGTCGCCGAATTGGATGGTTATCAGGATGGCGAAGGCGACGTGACCATCGGCGCGGGCAAGATCGCCGATCTGACCTTGCGACTGGCGCCGGAAATTTACACCGTCACGATCAAAACCAATGTGCGCGCGGGCGATGTGCGTTACCGCCTGAATGCCAAGGGCCAAACGCAAAATGTCGTGGCGATGAAAAACAACGGCCAGGCGGTGATCGCCAACCTGCGCGCGGGCGAATACGAAATTGACGTGCGCGCCGCCGATGCCGCCTACAAACCGCTGCCCGCGCTGATTCAGGTGGGCAAGGGCAACACCGAATTCGAGGTCAACCTGCTGCGCGCGCTGTGCGAAGAAACCTATTCGGAAGCCTGGTCGAGCTTGAACGGCTGGGAGGCTCCGGCGGGCTGGACGGTCAGCAGCCGCAAGCTTTCAGTCAAGAGCGCCGGCGTGGCCTTGCCCACCGCCGAATGCCCGCGCCATTTCGCTGATTTCGAACTGACCAGCGACGTGAAGATGGTGAACAACGTGGCGGTTTCGTTTGTGCTGCGCGCACAAGACAAACAGAACTATTACCTGGTGCAATTGACCGGCGCGCAGGCCGACGAACCCTTCGTGCTGCGCGGCTACGTCGTGCAAGGCGGGCGCAAACAGCAACTGGGCAGCTCGGTGCCGATTGACGCCTTCAGGCTAAGTATGACGGGCAAATTCTTCTCGGTTGTGCTGCTGGCAAAAAGCAACGTCATCAGCGTCTCGATCAACGACAGCGAGACGGGCGACGTGCTGTCGCTGGGCAAATTGCCCGATCCCGGCAAACACTTCGCCCTGGGCGCCGTCGGCTTGGGCGCCGCTGGAACGGAACAATTCGAGGTGGCGCGCTTTATCGTCAAACCGCAGTAGCCGGTAGGCGGTAGACAGCCGGTAGCCGGAATTATTTGATCTAACAACTGCCACTGCCACTGCCTACCGCCTACCGCCTACCGCCTACCGCCTACTGCCTACTGTTTTTGTATGTACCTGATTGACGGCAACAACGTGATTGGCCAGCGCGCGCGCGGATACGAGACCTGGCAGCAGGACAAACCGGCGGCGCGGCGGCGCTTGTTGGAAGAGTTGGCGCAAATGGCCAGCGTCAAAAAAATGCGGCTGACGGCGGTGTTTGACGGCGCGCCCGAAACGCACTTCCCCGACGGCTTGATCTTTCGCGGCGTCAAAGTCTTTTACGCGCGTCCGGGCGCGGATGCCGACGCGCGCATCGTCGAGTTGGTCGAGGGCGAACGCAATCGCAAGGCCTTGACGGTCGTGACCTCTGACAACGCCCTGATCGCCCGCGTCCGTGTGTGCGGCGTGCGCGTGATGCGCTCTGGCGAATTCCGCCAACTGCTGAACCAGTCCGGCCAGACCCGCGCGGCCGCAGCCACCGGGCCGAAGGTCAAAGAGGAAGAGATGGCGAACTGGCTGCGCTATTTTGGCGTTGCGGAAGAAGACGAATGGAAAGACGAGGATGAGTTTTGAGAAGGCAGCGCACCTTGGGTACGCACCGCTTCCAGCGTGCAGGCTTGGCTGATGCGGCAATCATCTCCATTGGGTCTCTCAATCAGTCCTGCACGCTGGAAGCGGTGCGTATCCAGGCCAACCCTGAATTGACTCACTTCTGAGAATAGCGATAATCGCAGCCACCCTTGCGACCCAGGCAATTTTGATCCGGTTTCAAACGCATTCAGCACGAATCCCGAGAGGATCATCAGATGTCCAATTACCAAACCGCCAGACCACGCCAAGCACCGATGCGTGCGCCCCAACGGCGCGTAGGGGCTGAACGTCCGCGCCGGCGGTTCTTTTCGCCGGTCTTGCTGGCGCCGCTCTTGGTCATTGGGCTGCTGGGCGTGGGGGTGCTGGTTTATTACTACCACCAATACACCGAAACCATTGACGCCGGTTTGCGCGGCGATATTTTTGTGCGTTCGTCGGGGATTTACGCCGCGCCGCCGACCTTGCGGCCAGGCTTGCCGATGAAAGCCGCCGACCTGGTCGCGCATCTGAAACGGGCCGGGTATCTCGAAACGGGCACGACGCAAAACGCGAATCGCGGCCAATACGCCGTGCGCGGCAACATTCTAGAATTGCGGCCCAGCGCCGATGCCGCGATTGACGGCGATTACACCTTCCGCCCGCTGCGCGTCAGTTTCAACGGCGGCGGCATTCAAAGCGTCAACGATCTTTCGACCAAAGAGCAATTGCCCAAAGCGCCCATCGAACCCGAAGTCATCTCTTCGGTCGTCAACGAAAGCCGCGAGAAGCGCAAGATCATCGAATATAAAGACCTGCCGCAATCGCTGGTGGACGCCATCACCTCCGTCGAAGACCGCACCTTTTTTGAACATTACGGCATCAACTGGCGCGGCGTGATTCGCGCGGTAATCAAGAATCAACAGGCTGGCGAAATCACCGAAGGCGGCAGTTCGATCTCGCAACAGTTGGTCAAGAAACTCTTCCTGACTGATGAACGCGTCTGGAGCCGCAAGCTGCCCGAAGCCTATATGACCGTGCTGCTCGAACAGCGCCTGAGCAAAGAGCAGATTCTGGCGATGTATTGCAATTTGATTTATCTGGGCCAACGCGGCAGCTTTTCGATCAACGGCTTCGGCATGGCGGCGCGCGCCTATTTCGACAAAGACATTTCGCAACTCACACTGCCCGAGTCCGCGCTGCTGGCCGGCATCATTCGCAGCCCCAATCGCTATTCGCCCTTCCAGCACGAAGCGCGCGCCAAAGACCGCCGCGACAAAGTGCTCTCGATCATGGTCGAGACCGGCAAGATCACGTCCGCGCAAGCTGAAATAGCCAAGCAACAACCGCTCGGCTTGCGCGGCAAAGGCGCGAGTTCGCTCGATGCCAACGATGCGCCCTACTTCATTGATTACCTGACCAAACAACTCGAAGCGCAATTCGATACCCGCGAGGCGCTCAAAAATCTGCGCATCTATTCGACGCTCGACGTCGGGTTGCAGCGCGCCGCCTACGCCGCCGTGTCCAAACAGATGGCCAACATTGACAAGCTCTTTGCCAAACGCAAAGGCGGCACTGCCGGCTTGCAAGCCGCGCTGGTGGCCATGAATCCAAAGACAGGCGAAGTGCTGGCCATGGTCGGCGGGCGCGATTACGGCCAGTCGCAACTCAATCGCGTCACCGAAGCGCGCCGCCAACCCGGCTCGGTTTTCAAACCATTCGTCTATGCCGCCGCGCTGACCGAAGGCGCGGACGAGGGCGGCCAGGCGATCACCCCCGCGACGATGTTTTTGGATCAAGCGCACACGTTCAATTACGGCAACGGGCAAACCTACAGCCCCGGCAATTTCAAAGACCAATTCAGCAATCGCAAAATCACGGTGCGTGATGCGCTGGTCAATTCCAAAAACGTCATCACCGTCGAACTGGCCCAACTGATCGGCTTCTCGACTGTCGCGCGCTTGGCCGAACGCGCGGGCATTCAGCGCGTCTCGACCTACCCTTCGATGGCGCTGGGCGTGGCCGAAGCGACGCCGTTGCAGATGGCCTCGGCTTACACGATGTTCGCCAATCAGGGCAAGCGCGTGATGCCCGTGGCCTATACGCGCATCACCAGCGGCAGCGGCGCGACGCTCAAAACGACGCAGACCGAAAGCCGCGACATACTGCAACCGCAAGTCGCTTACCTGATGACCTCGATGATGAAAGACGTGCTGGATCGCGGCACCGGCGCGCGCGTGCGGGCGATGGGTTTCAAAGGCATCGCGGCGGGCAAAACCGGTTCGTCGCGCGACGGCTGGTTCGCGGGCTACACGCCGAATCTGGTGTGCGTGGTGTGGGTGGGCTTTGACGACAATTCCGATCTGGGCCTGACGGGCGGCGCAACGGCGGCCCCGATCTGGGCGGATTTTATGAGCAAGGCGCTGCAATTGCGCCCCGACCTGGGCGGCGAATTCCCCGACCCCGGCGATCTGGTCACCGTAGACATTGATCCCGCCACCGGCCTGGTCGCGCAAACCGATACGCCCAACGTGCGCCACGAACTGTTTTTGCGCGGCACCGAACCCGGCCCCGGCACGCCCACTGTGCCCGACGGCGACAAACCCGAGGCTGTGCCCACACCGAAGCCGGTTCGTTTGGAAGAAGACCCTTACGCCGAACCCAAAACGCCCGCCGTCAAAGAAAAGAGCGGCGAACGTGTCGCGCGCAATCCGAATGGCGAACTGCCCAACTATTCGCCGCCGATGGTGTCCATTCAAGTCTGCACGGTGACCGGCTTGCTGCCCGTGCGCGGCGTTTGCACGCGCACGGCCTGGCGCAAATTCGCTTACGGCAAAGAGCCAGCGGATGATTGCAGCGAGTCGCGGCACGAACGGCAGCGGCTGATTAGCGGGAATAACGAGCAGCAACGATAAGGAGGAAACCAATGTCACCCAAAGCACAACCAGCCTTGACCTTCGATGAATATCTGGAGCTTGAGCGAGATGCTGAATTCCGCAGCGAATTCGCCAACGGGCGCATGGAAGCGATGGCGGGCGGCAGCAAGCAGCACGCGCTCATTGCATTCAATCTGAGCGGCGAGTTTGCCTTGCAATTCAAAAACCGCGCTTGTTTAGCTTTCGGCAGCGACTTGCGGCTTGCGGTCATGACCAAAAAGCATGGACGTTATCCCGATCTTTCCATCGTTTGCGGCCAACCGGAATTTTATCAGCAAGACACGCTGACCAATCCCACCGTGCTGATCGAAATCCTCTCGAAATCCACCGAAGCCAAAGACCGTGGCGAAAAAGCCGAAGAGTATCGCAGCCTCCCTTCCCTGCAAGAGTATTTGCTGATCGCGCAGGATCGCTACCACGTCGAACATTACGCGCATCAGACCGATCAACGCTGGCTGCTGACCGAATACCACGAATTGCACGAGACGATTCAACTGCCTTCGATT
>JANOWX010000937.1:0-3416 GCA_031418175.1 Acidobacteriota bacterium
TCCCGCCAAAGCCCTCGCCACCTTGCAACAAGTCGTCCTGAAAGCGCCCGTACTGAAAGGCGTGCGTGGCGAAACTGACGAAGTCGTTGAAGCCCTGCTGACCCGTCCTTGGCCCACGCTTTAACACGCTCGTGCGGCGGCTGAGCATTTCGCTCAACCTATGCCATAATCGCCGCCGAAAGGAGTTCGCCGAATGTCCAATCTAAATACGCGCATTACGCTCAACCCGGAACAATGTGGTGGTCGCCCCTGCATTCGCGGGATGCGGATCAGAGTGATAGACGTGCTTGATTTGCTTGCCGCCGGACTGACGACGGCAGAGGTGCAAGAGGAGTTGCCCGACCTGGAACAGGAAGACATTCAGGCAGCGATTCAATACGCCGCGCAGCGTCTGGACCACCCGCGCTTGGCCGCTTGACCACGATGACAATTTGGCTCGATGCACAACTGTCGCCCGCGTTGGCGGGCTGGCTGGCCGCGAACTTTCCGGTGCAAGCCGTGGCCTTGCGCGAACTGGGCCTGCGGGATGCCGCTGACCGGGAGATTTTTGCGGCCGCGCGCCAAACCGGCGCCATTGTCATGACCAAGGACAGTGATTTCGTCGAACTGGTCAAACGCTACGCGCCGCCGCCGCAGGTGATTTGGCTGACCTGCGGCAATACCTCAAACGCGCGGCTCAAACAAATTCTAGCCCTCAGAATGACCGTCGCCATTCGCTTGCTGCAAACAGGCGAACCGCTGGTCGAAATCGGCTAATGCCGTTTTTTACCCGCCCTTCGCTGGCAATACTCAGCAATCGCGTGCTAGACTCCGCGCCTTCTTCCAGGACTTATTTTCTCGCACATCTTCGCCGAGCGCCCGACGCGACTTTCAATCCAACGTTCGCGGCCCGCGCCCGGCAGCAATTCATCCGGGTTAGAACCCCAACCGTTAAGGAGCGAACGAAGCAAGTATGTCTACTGCGAATGGAATCACCGGCAAGGTCGTCCAGATCATCGGCCCGGTGGTAGACGTGGAGTTCCCCGAAGGCCACCTGCCCCCGATTTACCAGGCGTTGCGCATCACCAGCGAAGGTTTCGACGTGCCGCGCCCCATCAACGTCATCTGTGAAGTCCAGCAGCACCTGGGCGAAAGCCGCGTGCGCACTGTTTCGATGTTGCCGACCGACGGCATGGTGCGCGGCATGCGCGCGCACGACACCGGCGATCAAATCAAGGTGCCCGTCGGCAATGGTACGCTGGGCCGCATTATCAACGTCATCGGCGACCCGGTGGACGAACGCGGCCCTGTGATCGCCACCGATCACTATCCGATTCACCGCCACGCGCCCAGTTTCGAGGAGCAATCCACCGCGCTCGAAATGCTGGAAACCGGCATCAAGGTGATTGACCTGATCCAGCCCTTTTTGAAGGGCGGCAAGATCGGCCTCTTTGGCGGCGCGGGCGTGGGCAAGACGGTGACGATCATGGAGTTGATCAACAACATCGCCAAAGCGCACGGCGGTTTTTCAGTCTTCGCCGGCGTGGGCGAACGCACGCGCGAAGGCAACGACCTGTGGGTTGAAATGCGCGAGGGCGGCGTCATCAACGACGAAGACAATTCCAAATCGAAAGTGGCGCTGGTTTACGGCCAGATGACCGAACCGCCGGGCGCGCGTTTGCGCGTGGCGCTGTCAGGGCTGACCGTGGCCGAATACTTCCGCGATCAGGGGCAGGACGTGCTGCTTTTCATTGATAACATCTTCCGCTTCACGCAGGCGGGTTCCGAGGTATCAGCGCTGTTGGGCCGTATGCCGTCGGCGGTGGGCTATCAGCCGAACCTGGCGTCGGAGATGGGCGAATTGCAGGAGCGCATTACTTCGACCAAGACTGGTTCGATTACTTCGGTGCAAGCCGTTTATGTGCCCGCAGACGATTTGACCGATCCGGCGCCGGCCACTACCTTTGCGCACTTGGACGCGACGACAGTGCTCTCGCGCGACATCGCATCGTTGGGGATTTTTCCGGCGGTTGATCCGCTCTCTTCGACTTCGCGCATTCTCGATCCGAAGATCGTCGGTGACGAGCATTACAACTGCGCGCAAGATGTGAAGAAGGTTTTGCAGCGTTACAAAGAGTTGCAGGACATCATCGCCATTTTGGGCATTGACGAATTATCGGAAGACGACAGGCTGGCAGTGTCGCGCGCGCGCAAGATTCAGCGGTTTCTCTCGCAACCGTTCTTTGTGGCCGCACAATTCACCGGTCTCGAGGGCAAGCTCGTGTCGCTCGCCGAGACAATTCGCGGCTTCCGCGAGATTGTGGACGGCAAACACGACGACATCCCCGAACAGGCCTTCTACCTCAAGGGCGATATTGATGAGGTCGTCGAGGCGGCGAAGAAGATGTGAAACCAGTTTTCAGTTGGCAGTTAGCAGTTGGCAGTTGAATTCGCTGCTGACTGCCTACTGCTGCTGCTGACTGCCTACTGAAAACCATGGCAGATAAACTTACACTCGAAGTCATCACTCCCGAAAAGCTGGCCTTGCGCGAGGTCGTGGATGAAATCGTCGTGCCAGGCGCAAATGGCGAACTGGGCATTCTGCCCGAGCACGCGCCGCTGATTTCGCAATTGAAAACCGGCGTGCTCACCTACCGGCGCGGTGCTGAGAAGAAACAATTGTTCGTCAGCGGCGGCTTTATGGAAGTCCTGCCGGACAAGGTTTCGGTGCTGGCCGACGTGGCCGAAAAACCGGAAGAGATTGATCTGGCCCGCGCCCAACGCGCCCGCGAGAGCGCCGAGCAAACCATCAATTCCCGCGCTGAGGGCGTGGACT
The DNA here is from genome assembly GCA_031418175.1 of Acidobacteriota bacterium. Lineage (GTDB taxonomy): Bacteria > Acidobacteriota > Blastocatellia > RBC074 > RBC074 > JACPYM01. Next base: position 2,816 of record JANOWX010000937.1, read on the forward strand.
TCCAAAGCGCGGAATTGAAATTGGAACGCGCCTTGGTTAGGATTCAGATCGCCAAAGGCAGTAACTGAACAAGTTTTTCTTTTCTCTCTGGATAGCGAAAGCCGCAGGCGATTAACACACTACGCGGCTTTCGCTCTTTTTTTGCCCGGCTGCGGGCTTCAAGCCGCGAGCAAGGGTTTGATGCGCGCGTACTCTTGTTTCCGTTCACGCACTGCTTGCCAGAGATCGAGTTTACGTTGCAAGTTCAGCCAGACTTCGGGCGTAGTGTTGAACGCGCGCGCCAGGCGCAACGCCAAATCCGTGCCGACCGCGCGCCGCTCGCGCAAGAGGTCGGAAAGCGCGCGGGGCGGGATGCCCAGCCGCACGGCCAATTGAGCCTGGGTCAACCCCGTATCCGGCAACAGATCGCGCAAGACCGCGCCCGGATGACTGGGACGGCGTTTCTGTTCAGACAACATCGCGTTTGCTCCTATGTATATGTAGTGATTGAGAGGTGACAAACCGCTGGGCGCGGGTAGCGTAACCTGCCGAGGTTGCGCGGCTTCAGCAGCAAAGCTATGAAAGTTATGGGCGAAATGAATTTTGTAGCTGACGAAGCCGC
>JANOWX010000938.1:0-4188 GCA_031418175.1 Acidobacteriota bacterium
CAGCCTGCGCCGGTTGTTCATCATCGTGACTGCGTTCACCGTGGCGCATAGCCTGACGCTCACGCTGGCAACGCTGAATGTAGTCAATCCGCCTGTGCGCGTGATCGAAGCGGCCATCGCCTTGAGCATCGTTTACGTCGGCATAGACAACCTAATGGTTGGCGCGACGGGGCGCGATGTGCGCGCGTGGATCGCATTGTTCTTTGGGTTGGCGCACGGTTTCGGCTTTGCCAGCGGGTGGCGCGCATTCGGCTTGCCCAGCCAGGCGCTGGGCTGGTCGCTGTTCGCGTTCAATCTTGGCGTCGAGCTTGGACAGGTTTGTCTCGTCGTGGTCGTGGCCTCGCTGTTGGCGTCAATGCGTCAACGCTATCCGGCGTGGAATAAACGGGTGATTTTATTGGGTTCGATTGGCGTGATCGTGGAGGGCAGTTATTGGTTTATTCAGCGGGTCTTCCTTGGCAGGTAAGCAAATCAGGAAAGTGTACGAGCAGCGGGTAGGACGATTTGGCAAATCGTCCTACCCGGCGCGGCGCTAAACCTTTTCCCAACTCTTCGATTTTGCCGAACGCTCGATCGCATCCAGCACCTTTTGATTGCGCACGCCGTCCTCAAAATTGGGCGTCGGCACTTTCTTGTTGCCACCGCCTGCAACAGGTCATACACCGTGTGCGTAAAGGTGTGCTCGTAACCGAGGATGTGGCCCGGCGGCCACCAGCCTGCGACAAATGGATGTTTCGCATCCGTCGCCAAAATGGTTTTGAAACCGCTGTTCGGCCCTTCCTCCTTATAAACTTCCAGTTCGTTCATCCGTTCGAGATTGAAACTGAGACTGCCCTTGCTGCCGTTGATCTCGAAGCGGTTGTAATTCTTGCGCCCGGTGGCGAAGCGCGAGCCTTCGATGCTGCCGATCGCGCCGCTCTTGAATTTGACCAGCGCGAGCGCGGCGTCATCCACGTCCACCTTGCCCATCTGTTTTGGGTTGTCAGGCATGGGCCGTTCTTTGATGAAAGTCTTGAGCAAGCCGGAGACCTCTGTGATTTCGCCAACCAGATAGCGCGCCAGGTCAATCGAGTGCGAGGCGATGTCGCCCAACGCGCCCGAACCGGCGACAGCTTTTTGCAAGCGCCAGACGCGCGGGAATTTCGGATCAACGATCCAATCCTGCAAATAGGTGCCGCGATAATGGAAGATGTCGCCGAGCTCACCCGCCTCGATCATCTGCTTGGCCAGCGCGACCGCCGGGATGCGGCGGTAGTTGTGGCAGAGCATGTGAATGACGCGGTTCTTTTTGGCCGCCGCCAGCACGGCTTCAGCCTCGGCCAGCGTATTGGCCAGCGGCTTTTCGCAGAAGACGATTTTTTTCGCGTTGGCCGCCGCGATGGCTTGCGGCATGTGCGCGTCGCCGGGCGAGCAGATGTCAATCAAATCAATGTCGGGCCGGTTGACGACCTCTTCCCACGAAGTCGCGTGTTCTGCCCAGCCCAGCTTGCCGGCGGCTTCTTTGACCGCCGCTGCATTGCGCCCGACGATCACTTTCATGACCGGTTCGACGGGACAGTCAAAGAAGCGCGACACCTGCCGCCAGGCGTTGCTGTGCGCGCGGCCCATAAATTGGTAGCCGATCATTGCCACGTTGATCTTGCGTTTTGCCATAGTCGTAGTGCTAGCCCTTTCGAGTTTGGTTTGTGCCTGTTTGTTCAGAGAGGAGTGCTAAACGGTGCGGCAGTTTAGGCGTTGTCGGTAATTACGTCAAAAGACGCCTGTGGATTTGGGCGTCCGCGCGATTGAGTCAAAAGCAAAGGCCGAAAGCTTGCCTGCTCGCCCGCGCCGCGTTCATACTGCCCGCGCAAGACGCACAAGCTGTCATCCACAGTTAACACATTCAACAAACCATGCGACCCATCAAATCCCTGCTCGACACCAACGCCGCCCACTCTGAAAGCTATCGCGCCAACTACGCCGCCAACGCCGCCAGCGTCGAACGCCTGCAACATGAGCTACGCCAATCCACGCTGGGCGGCGGCGAACAATACAACCAGCGCCACTTGAAACGCGGCAAGCTGCTGCCCCGCGAACGCATCGAAATGCTGCTCGACGAAGGCTCTTACTTCCTGGAAATCGCCCCGCTGGCCGGGCACGGGATGGAAAACGAATCCGTCGGCGCGGGCGTCGTCGGCGGCGTCGGCTTAATCGAAGGCCGCCAATGTTTCATCATCGCCAACGAAGCCACCGTCAAAGGCGGCGCGGTCAGCGAAATCGGCCAACGCAAAAACGCGCGGCTGGCCGAGATCGTCGCCACCAATCACCTGCCTTCGATTTCATTGGTCGAATCGGCGGGCGCGGACTTGCCGGTGCAGCACAAAATCTTCGTGCCCGGCGGCGCAGGCTTCAAGGAAATTACTCGAAGGTCAAAGAAGCGCATCCCTTCGATCTCCATCGTCTTTGGCAATTCGACCGCGGGCGGCGCCTATCTGCCGGGCATGTCCGATTACGTCGTGATGGTTAAGCACCAGGCGAAGGTCTTCCTAGGCGGCCCGCCGCTGGTCAAGATGGCGACCGGCGAGATCGTTGATGAAGAGACGCTGGGCGGCGCTGAAATGCACAGCAAACTTTCCGGCCTTTCGGACTATCTGGCCGAAGACGAACTCGACGGCTTGCGCCTCGCGCGCGAAATCGTCAGCCATCTGGAACCGCGCCCGCTGCCGCAGCGCCGCCCCGTCGAAGCGCCGCTTTATCCCGCCGACGAATTGCTCGGCATCGCTTCGGCGGACATCCGCGTCCCTTTCGACGTGCGCGAAGTCATCGCGCGGTTGGTGGATGGCTCGCGCTTTGAGGAATTCAAAGCGCGTTATGGCCCGACGCTGGTGACGGGCTTTGCCTACCTGCACGGCTTCCCGATCGGCATCCTCGGCAACAACGGCGTGCTGCTTTCGGAATCCGCCAACAAAGGCGCGCAGTTTATTCAACTCTGCAATCAACAAAACATCCCGCTGCTCTTCCTGCAAAACATCACCGGCTTTATGGTCGGGCGCAGTTACGAGGAACAAGGCATCATCCGTAACGGCGCGAAGCTCATCAATGCAGTGTCAAACTCAACCGTCCCTGCTTTGACGGTGATGATCGGCAGTTCGTATGGCGCGGGCAATTACGCGATGTGCGGACGGGCTTACGACCCGCGTTTTCTCTTCACCTGGCCCAACCATCGCATCGCCGTGATGGGCGGTCAGCAACTGGCCGGCGTGATGGACATCATCAAACGCGACGCCGCCGCGCGCTCAGGCCAGCCGATTGACGAAGCCAAGCAAGCATTGGCAAAACGGATGTTGGAAGGTCAGATTGACAAAGAGTCCGATCCTTACTTTGCTACGGCGCGGCTGTGGGACGACGGCATCATTGATCCGCGCGGGACGCGGACGGTGTTGGCGATTGCGTTGCTGGCGGCGCATCAGCGGCCGTTTGAAGGAACGATGGAGTGGGGCGTGTTCCGGCATTGAGGAAACGATGAAGCTACTACAAAGAATCACCGCCTTGTGCACATTGACCGTGCTTATTCCGCTGCTGGCTCAAGCGCAAAGCCCGCGCCCGAATTTCGTCATCATCCTGACGGACGATCTGGGCTACGGCGATCTGGGCTGTTACGGCAACCAGGTCATCAAAACGCCGCATCTGGACCGGCTCGCCACGCAAAGCATGCGGCTGACGAGTTTCTATGCCGCCGCGCCGGTCTGTTCGCCCTCGCGCGCCGCCTTGCTGACAGGGCGCATCCCGCAACGCGAAGGCATCTATGACTGGATTCCGAACGACGCGCCGATCTATCTGCCACGCGCTGCGCCGACGATTGCAACGTTGTTGCGCAACAATGGCTATGCGACGGCGCTGCTTGGCAAGTGGCATCTCAACGGCAAGCTCGATGGGTCGCAACCGACGCCCGGCGCTCACGGCTTTGCGGATTGGCTGGCCACGGGCGGCTATCCCATGCCCAGCCAACATGATCCCGAAAATTTCTATCGCGCCTCGGGTGCTGTGGGAAAGGTCAAAGGCTATTCCAGCCAGATCATCGTTGACGAAGCCATCACGTGGCTGAAAAACCGCGACGCCGCCAAGCCGTTCTTCCTCTTTGTCGCCCACCACGCGCCGCACGAAGAAGTCGCCAGCCCTGATGAATACGTCAAACGCTACGCGGCGGGC
>JANOWX010000939.1:0-2546 GCA_031418175.1 Acidobacteriota bacterium
TCCAGCAACGCACTGTCCGGTCGTCGCTGCCGGAAATGAGATGGCTGCGGTCCGGCGCAAAAGCCAGGGCTGTAATCATTCCTTCGTGCGCCTTGATCGAATCAATCTCTTTCCAGGTGGTGGTGTCATAGAAGCTAATGATCGCGTTGTTTTTCGCATCTTCCCCGCCAATCGCCAGCGTCTTTCCATCCGGTGAGAGCGCAATTTTTTCCCCGGCGCTTCCGAGATGGACCAGTTGTTTATCGGTAGCAACATCTATGACGAATAGATTGCCGCTGCCTGCAACAATGATGGTTTTGCCGTCGGCAGTGAACAGCGAAGACAGACTGCGCGAAGCCTCTTTGATTCCGTCCATGTAAGTGAAAAGCTCTTTCCCAGTATTGACATCCCACAGTCGCAGTGAGCCGTCGTGACTGCCTGACAGCAGCTTTTGCCCGTCCGGTGAAAAGGTGATGTGATTGACCTGTTGCAAGTGCGCTCTGATGGTTTGCCGTTCCCGACCCGTTGATTCATCCAGCAGACGAATCGCGCCGGAATAGAAACCAACCGCCAGCGTTTTTCCATCGGGCGAAAAAGCAATACATTTGGCGGCTTCCTGCATCGGGACAGCGAAGCTCCGCAATTCCTCGCCTGTTTGCGCGGACAAAAGCTTGATTTCCCCAGGATGGAGATTAACCGCCAACGTTTCTCCATTCGGTGAGAGCGCCAACGAAACACTGGCAAAGGCTGATGGCTGACTGTACAACTTCACTTCCTGCCACGTCGTCACATCAAAGGCTTTGATCTCTGTGACCACTGCTGGAGCTTTACCGGCATACGCCAGCGTGAACATTCGCCTGCCATCACGGGAAAAAAGAGTGGATCGGATTTTGCCCGCCTGCGGCAGTGTTTTCAGTTCGCGTTCATCGTGTGCGAGTTTCCATAAGTAATTCCATTCAAAGCCACGAAAATCCGGCTCGCCGTTCTGTGGGATGTAAAAGTTCAGCAATTCCCGCATGCGCCCCAGGTTGGAACTTTCCCACGCCTGCTGAGCTAATCCCATGCGCGACGTGTACAGCAACTGACGATTTGATAGCTCTTGCGCTTCGGCGCGTTTCTGTTGTGTTTGCGCAACGTTGCGTTCTTCTTCCGCCGCGAGTCGTTGCGTCTCTGCTTCAGCGCGTTGTTGATTGGCTTCGGTGCGTGCGGCTTCGGCTTGATGCCTGCGTTGTTCCGCCGTTGTCAAAGCGTTTTCGGTGCGCGTCCGCTCGGCTTCGACTTCAGCTAAAGCTTGTTCGGCACGACGGCGTTGTACGTCAGCAACGGCTAAGGCTTGTTCGGCGCGAATCCGCTGCGCTTCGGCTTTGACTTGTTCGACGCGGGCGATTTGGGCTTGCCGCGAAGTTGCGCCGATGCCGCTGAGCAGGGACAGCGCAATCAATGCAGCAGCAGCTACGGGGACTTTGTGGCGGCGCACATATTTCACGGCGCGATAGGCGAACGTGCCTTTGCGGGCGAGCGTCGGCAAGCCGTCCAAATACCGCAGAATGTCTGCCGAAAATTGCTCGACCGATGAATAACGTGCTTGTGGTTCCTTGCGCAGCGCCATTAGGACAATGCTATCGAGGTCGCCTTTCAGATTGCGGATTACAGATTGCGGATTGCGGATGGCAGAGGTTGGTCGCTCATCGTTTGACGGCTCACCTCGTGTCACAGCCGCACTTGGTCGCGTTGGTTCCTGCTCGCAAATCGCTTTCGACAATTCGCCAAAGGTTTTTTCTTTGAGTTGATACGGGCTGCGTCCGGTGAGCAATTCGTACAGCACGACGCCCAATGAATACACGTCGCTCGCAGTGGTTAGGCTTTCGCCGCGAATTTGTTCGGGGCTGGCATAGGCCGGCGTCATCGGATGCATGCCGGCTTGCGTGTTGAATGAATCCGCGAGATTCGGTTGCAGCAGTTTGGCGATGCCGAAATCCAACAACTTGGGCGTGCCGTCGGCTGTTACCAAAATATTGGCGGGTTTCAAATCGCGGTGAATGACAAGGTTTTGATGCGCGTATTGCAACGCGGCGCAGACCTGACGAAACAGCTTCAGGCGTTCGGTGACGGAGAGGTTTTGCTGCTGGCAATATTCATGTATCGGCGCGCCTTCGATGTATTCCATCACGAGATATGGCTGCCCTCTGTCGGTCGTGCCGCCGTCCAGCAAGCGCGCAATGTTTGGATGATTGAGACCTGCGAGGATTTGTCGTTCGTGGCGCAGGCGATGCACGATGTCTGCGCTGTTGGCTCCGGCTTTGATGAGCTTGATAGCGATTTGTTGTTGGTATTGCTCGTCGGCGCGCTCGGCTAACCAGATTGCGCCCATGCCGCCTTGTGCGATCTCGCGCAGCAATTGGTAGGGGCCAAGTCGTTGCTGCGCGGACATCGCGGTAGTGCCGTAATTGACAGAGGAAAGTTTGGCAGCAGAAGCGACCAGAAACCCACCGGCTTGTTGATGCGCGGCGAGCAGAGATTCGACTTCGTGGCGCAAGGTGTCATCGCCTGCACAAGCTTGCGCCATA
>JANOWX010000940.1:0-3567 GCA_031418175.1 Acidobacteriota bacterium
GCTTGCTTGCTAGCTTGCGTTCTTGCTTGCTTTCTTGCTTGCTTGCTTGCTTGCTTGCTTGCTTGCTTGCTTGCTTGCTTGCTTGTCTTACAACGCAATCCCGGCTTCACTGCGGCCCAACGTGCGCGCCACCATGCGCGCTAGTTCGACCGGCTCCACCGGTTTCGCCAAGTGAACCTGGAAACCGCTTTCGAGCGCTTTCTGACGATCCTGGCTGCTGGCGAAGGCGGTGAGCGCAATCGCAGGTGTTGCGCCACCTTCTGCCGCCGACAGCGCGCGCAGTTTGCCAATCAACACGTAGCCATCTTCGCCGGGCATGCCGATGTCTGAGACCAGCAAATCGGGACGCCATGATTTCAGCATGCGCAAGCCTTCGGCAGCAGAGCCACCAGTGCGGACTTCGGCGCCGAAGCGGCCCAGCATCACGGCCAGAATCTCACGCGTGTCGTGTTCATCATCAACGACCAAGGCGCGCACCCCCTTCAGACTGCCCGCGCCACGCAATTCGCGCGCGTCAGCGTTGGGGGCCCAGAGTTCTTGCGCGGTCGTTTCGGCATTGGGCGTGGACAGGGGCAAGGTCACCATAAAGTCCGTGCCCTGCCCTTTCCCGGCGCTGTAGGCGTAAATCGCGCCGCCGTGCATTTCAACCAATGATTTCACGATGGCCAGGCCCAGGCCCAAGCCGCCGTGTTGGCGTTTGGTCGAACTGTCAGATTGACGGAAGCGGTCAAAAACAAAGGGCAAAAATTCAGGCTCGATGCCCTGACCAGTGTCGCTCACGATGAGCAAGGCGCGGTCTTCCATCTTCTCCAAACGGATTTCGATCAAGCCGGCCGGCGGGGTGAATTTGACCGCGTTCGAGAGCAGGTTCCAGACAATCTGCTTCATGCGCTCAGGATCGCCTTCAAAGGGGCCGACCCAGGGCTCCATCACCACTTGCAGCCGCAGGCTCTTGGCTTCGACCGAAGGCCGAATGGCGTCAATGGCCGCATCTATCAAGTCGCGCAACTCGCATGGCTTCTTCTCCAAACGCAGTTTGCCGGTGGCAATACGCGAGGCATCGAGCAAGTCGCCTACCAAGTGGGCCTGTGATTTGGCGTTGCGTTCGATGGTCGCCAGCGCGCGTTCGGCGGCGGTGCGATCCAACGTGCCGGCGCGCAACATCTGCGCCCAGCCCAGAATGGCCGTGAGCGGCGCGCGCAGTTCGTGCGAAATCATGGCCAGGAAATCGTCTTTCAACCGGCTGGCCTCTTCGGCTTCGCGGCGCGCGGCTTGCTCATTCGCCAGCAACGCAGCGCGGGCGTCTTCGGCCTTGCGGCGTTCAACACCCAGCACGATTTGATCGGCGACAGCGGCGAGCGCGTTAAAGGAATCCGCTTCGAGTTCGTGTTTGGCAAACATCGCCAGCACGCCCAACAAGCGGCCTTGCGCCAGCAGCGGATAACCGGCAAAGGCCGTCAAACCCGCGCGGGCGGCCCACTCAATGTCCCCGGCACAGGGGTCATTGAGCAGGTCATTGGTTAAGTGCGGCGTCTTCTCATCAGCAATCAAACTGATTTTGGATTGGCCGATTTTGGATTGACCGCTTTCGACATTGCCGATGGGGACGGCTTGCTGCGCACCATCGGTCTGCGTACAAAGCCCGGCGTCAGCCTGCAATTCCAATGTTTCGCCACTGTCATTCATCAGCCAGACGCGCGCGCAAGCGGCATCAAGATGATTGACGACAGCTTGGGCACAGCCTTGCAGCAACTCTGGCAAAGTAGTGCCGAGTTGGTTGAGCGCGCTGCTGATTTCAATGCGTAGCGCCGCGTGCTGATTGGCGCGCGCCGCTTCGCGGGCTTGTGCGCGGGCACGTTCTTCCTGCGCACGTTGCCGTTCGAGTCCGAGCACTAGCGCATCTGAAGCCGCGCCCAAAGCGCTCAAGACATCAGCGTCCAGCGGTTGGCGCGCATAAACGGCCATGACACCGAGCAGTCGTTCACCTGAGAGCAACGGATAACCGGCGAACGCCGTTAACCCGGCAGCATCGGCGAAGTCTCGTTCGCTTTGAGCCAGCGGGCGCGCATCCAATTCGATGAGCACCGAATCACTGTCGCCGTGCTCAAAGAGTCCGACCGCGCTATTTGAAAGGAGCGGTTTGCGCGCCTGCGCAATCTGGCCGATGCGCCCCTGCGTTGTCGTTTTGTGGTTGGACGAATCCGAGTTGTCAGCTAACAAGGCGGCGCCAGCCGAAGCTTGCAATTCTAGCTGTCCGTTTTGGTCGTCGCGCAGCCAACAACGGGCGAGTTCGACTTGCAGCTTCTCCGCCACGATTTCGAGCGCCTGGCCAAGCAGTTGCTGCGGGCTGGCGGTGGCATCGGCCAGCGCCTCTGACAGCGCCAGCCGCAAGGCGGTTTGGCGCGTGAAGCGTTCCTGCGCGCGTTTGCGTTCGGTGATGTCATTCGCAATCGCCAGGAAGCCCGTCAGTTCGCCTTGGGCATCACGCAAGGCCGAGACCGAGAGATTGACGGGCAGGCGCGTGCCGTCTTTGCGCAAGTAAGTCCATTCGGATTCATTGGGCTGATTCAAGCGCGCTTTGGCAAACAGCACGTCAACATCTGGCGCAAGTGGCTGCTCCAACTCTGCGGCCAGCGTCTGCGCGCGTTCAGCCAACTCGCCGGGATCGTGCAAAATGACGAGGCTCTGTTGCCCGATCAACTCACCGGCGTGGTAACCCAGCAACTTTTCGGCGGCCGGATTGAAAGTCGAGATCACGCCGTCCGGCGTGGTCGCAATAATCGCGTAACTGGCGAAATCGAGAATGGCGCGCTGCACGGCGGTGGCTTCCAGCACGGCCTGTTCGGCATTTTTCCTGGCCGTGATGTCGTTCTCGAAGCCGACGAAATGCGTCACCGCGCCGTGGGCATCGCGCACGGGCGAGATGGTCAGTTCGTTCCAGAACAGCGTGCCGTCTTTGCGAAAGTTGCGCAGCGTGACTGTGCAATCGCGGCCTGCGCGCAAAGCCGCGCGCAATTCAACCAAGCCCGCTTGCGCGCGTTCTTCGCCATGCAGGAAGCGGCAGTTTTTGCCGAGCACTTCGGCGGCGCTGTAGCCCGTCGTGCGTTCAAACGCCGGGTTTACGTAAATCAGCGGCGTATCGGGCGCGAGCGCGTCGGAGATCAAAATTGGAAAAGCGCTGGCTTCGAGCGCGCGCATGTTCAGGCGCAACTTCGCTTCGGCCTGTTTACGCTCGCTGATGTCGCGGATGACGCCGGTGCGCAGCCGTTTGCCTGCGCGCGTGAATTCGTTGAAAGAGACTTCGAGCGCGACTTCGCGCCCGTCGCGGTGCAGGCCGCGCAATTCGATGCCCTGCCAATCGTAGCCGCGTTTGGTGGTGCCATTGGTCGCTTTGGCTTTGTGAATGTGTTGGTCATAGGTGGGCATCAACTCGCTGATTTTACGACCGAGCAAAGTTTGCGCCTCGTGGCCAAAGACGCGCGCGACTGCCGGGTTGGCGAATTGAATCGTGTCTTCTTCATCTACGGTCACGATGGCTTCACCCGCGGTGAGCGCCACGTTGCGGTA
>JANOWX010000941.1:0-4414 GCA_031418175.1 Acidobacteriota bacterium
CCAAGCGTAACTGCCGCTTTTCTGATTTTGATACTTGTCAGACAACCCTGAAATTGTGCACCTGAAATTTACTTTCGTGTCTCGCCAGCCGAAATGAGGGGGTGTTATCTGCCTGCCATTGAGCCAATACTTTGTCGCTAAGAAGCTCAGTGGCGGGCGCAGTCTAAAAGGGGCGCTAATACCTGTCAAGCAGAAAGTCAGAATAATGAAACTCCCACCGCCATCTGACACACAATCAGCCCGTGAATCCAGGAGTCCTTAGCGTGGGGAGTCCTGCGGTAACACAGTGCATGCCTGCGGAAATACGCGCTGTTCGCATGGCTGTGATTCCGCTGTTGCTGAAATACCGCACTTAGCTTACAAGGTTGGCTTCTTTCCACCCCATCAAAAGGAAATCACAATGAGCGACCAACACAAACCGGGCAACGGCAACTGCCACAACAATGACGGGCGCAAGCTGCGCAGCCGCGCCTGGTTCGGCCCCACGGACAAAGGCGGTTTCATCCATCGCAGTTGGATGAAGAATCAGGGCCTGCCCGATCATCTCTTCGACGGGCGGCCCGTCATCGGCATTTGCAACACCTGGTCGGAACTGACGCCGTGCAACGCGCACTTCCGCCAGCTTGCCGAGCACGTCAAACGCGGCGTTTATGAAGCGGGCGGCTTCCCGGTCGAATTCCCGGTGATGTCGTTGGGCGAACCGTTGCTGCGGCCCACGGCGATGCTCTTTCGCAACCTGGCCAGCATGGATGTCGAAGAATCCATCCGCGCCAATCCGATTGATGGTGTGATTTTGTTGGTTGGCTGCGACAAGACTACGCCAGCCTGCGTGATGGGCGCGGCGAGTTGCGATTTGCCGACGTTGGTCGTATCGGGCGGGCCGATGCTCAACGGCAAGTTTCGCGGGCAAGACATCGGCTCCGGCACCAACGTCTGGAGCTTTAGCGAAGAGGTGCGCGCGGGCACGATGTCGCTCGCCGATTTCCAGGAAGCCGAATCGTGCATGAGCCGTTCCGCCGGGCATTGCATGACGATGGGCACGGCTTCGACGATGGCGAGCTTGGTCGAAGCGCTGGGACTGGCCTTGCCGCACAATGCCGCGATTCCGGCAGTGGATGCGCGCCGCTACACGATGGCGCACATGGCCGGGCGGCGCATGGTCGAGATGGTTGCCGAAGACCTGCGGCCTTCGCAAATTTTGACGCGCGCGGCTTTTCAAAATGCCGTGCGTGTGCTGGGCGCGATTGGCGGTTCAACCAATGCGGTCGTGCACTTGCTGGCGATTGCCGGACGTGTGGGCATCGAATTGACGCTCGAAGATTTTGACCGCTGGGGCCGCGACGTGCCTTGTCTGGTCAACCTGATGCCTTCGGGAAAATATCTGATGGAAGATTTCTACTACGCGGGCGGCGTCCCGGCGGTCGTGCGCGAACTGGGCGATCTGATCGAACGCGACGCGCTGACCGTCAACGGCAAGACCATCGGCGAGAACACCGCCGCCGCGCCGTGCTGGAACCGCGAGGTGATCAAAGCTTTCGACGAACCGCTGACCGAACAAGGCGGCATCGCCGTCTTGCGTGGCAATCTTTGCCCGGATGGCGCGGTGCTCAAACCTTCTGCCGCCACGCCCGCGCTGATGCGGCATCGTGGCCGCGCGGTCGTGTTTGAAGACATCGAGGATTACCACGCGCGCATTGACGATCCAAACTTAGACGTAGATGCCGATTCAATTTTGGTGCTGAAAAACTGCGGCCCCAAAGGTTACCCAGGTATGCCGGAAGTCGGCAATCTAGGCCTGCCGCCCAAAGTCTTGCAGCAAGGCGTGACCGACATGATTCGTATCTCGGACGCACGCATGAGCGGCACGGCTTACGGCACCGTTGTCTTGCACGTCGCGCCCGAAGCGGCAGCAGGCGGCGTCTTGGCACTGGTCAAGCACGGCGATTTCATCGAGCTGGATGTCGCCGCGCGCCGCTTGCATCTGGATGTGAGCGACGCAGCGTTGGCCGCGCGCCGTGCGCAATGGCAACCGCCCGCGCAACAGTATGAGCGGGGTTATTACCGGCTTTATATCGAACACGTGTTGCAGGCGGATCGCGGGGCCGATTTCGATTTTTTGGTGGGTAAGAGCGGGGCCGAGGTGCCACGCGAATCGCATTGAACCCGCTTCTCAAAGCTTCGCAAATAACAAATATAGAAGCGTTACTGTGGTTACAGCTAGCGTCATGTGACTGAGCTCAGCCCCGCGTTTCAACTCTTGTCATTACCCAAATCTTTTCAGTTGCGCACTGAAGGCGTGGCGGACATTAGCCGGTGGTGAAACCACCGGAACCGCGTCGTTATTGGGTTTGTGTCCCGGCAGGGACGCCGGACTCTGATTTATTCGTAAATCAGCTTCGGTCCCAGCGCCCCTTCAGGGCGCGAAAATGTTGGCATCTTGTCCGGTGGTTTCGCGCAGCGCTTCACCACCGGCTAATATCCACAGCCCTTTCAGGGCCAAAAAGAGGAACTGCAAGACTGAAAAGATTTGGGTAATGACAAGCGTTTCAACTCAGGGCCTATTCATTCTCAAGTTGAACCAACGAGTCTCAACGCCAAGACGCCAAGAGCGCCAAGCAAAACCAGGAAAAAACCAGGCCTGCGTTGATCTTCCTTGGCGCTCTTGGCGTCTTGGCGTTTCTATCTTCGAGAATGAATAGACCCTGCGCCTCAGCTTAGCCGTTTGAGCACCAGCAACGTAATGTCATCGTATTGCGGCGCGGCACCCGCAAACCGGTCAAGCTCGTTGAAAACTTGCTCGACAATTTCGTCTGCCGGTTCATGAGCAAGGGGTCTGATAAAGCTGGCAGTGCGCTCTTCCCCGAATTCGCTTTCGTCTTCATCCTGGGCTTCGGTGACGCCGTCCGAAAAGAGTGCGACCAGATCGCCGGGGTAGATCACAAAGTCCCGCTCTTCGTAGGGCTGCAACATCTCTATGACATCGGGCGCCATCAGTCCCAGCGGCGTGCCGGTGGATTGCAGCCAGACGGCTGCGCCATCCGCGCGCAGCAACAAACAATCGGTGTGGCCTGCGTTGACGTAGCGGCACTTGCCCGTTGTCCCGTCAATCTCCAGCAAGATCGCGGTGACGTATTTGTTCGAAGGTGTGGTTGCGTAGAGCAGGGAATTGGTGACTGTGGCGAGTTCGGTCAACGATGGCACACGGCCGAGCAGGGCCCGCAACGTCGCCTGCATATTGCTCATCAACAGCGAGGCCGGCAGCCCTTTGCCCGACACGTCGGCGACACAGATCAAATGCTGATCCACCAGGCTGAGCGGCAGCATGTCGTAATAATCGCCGCCGCACTGGCGCGCCGGACGGTTGCGCGCGGCCAGGTCGTAGTTGGTCAGCTTCGGCAAACAGGCCGGAAAAAGGTTCTGTTGAATCGTTGCGGCCAACTCCAACTCCTGCTCGACTTTTTTGCGTTCGATTGCGTCGCGGAAGAACCACGAGTTTTCAAACGCCACCGCAGCCTGTGCGACCAGCCCCGCGCCGAATTCGAGGTCGGTTTCAGAATAGGGTAGATTGCCAGGCCGCTCCCCCAAAATCACCAGCCCGCCCGTCGTGTCATCGCCGGCCTTGATCGGGAAGACGACTTGGCCCTGCTCCTGCTCGATCAAATCTCTGACCCAGCCTGCTGGCAGCGCGGCAGGGCGTAACGCATCGTCCAGCTTTTCAGGGTCGTAGCCATAACGGTCGTAGTCATCCAATGCCTCCAGGCTCATGCCTTTTTGCCGCACGACCGGCTGGTGGCCTTTCTTCCAGACGATCAGCGCGTATTTGCGCACCATCCAGCGCCCGGCCAGCGTCAGCATCAACAACTGCGCGACCTTTTCCGGTTCAAAGCTGGAGGTCAGCCCGCGCCCCAGATCAATCAGCGCCTGCATGTCTTGCACTTTTTGATCAAGGGCTTGATTCGAGCGATTGGCTTCGGCGTGCGCGCGTGCGTTGGCGATGCCGCTGGCGGCCATGCCCAGCAGGGCTTGGACGAATTCAATTTCGTCTTCGCTTAACTCGCTGCTGCCGGGTTTGCCGATGCCGAGCAGTCCGACCGGCGCGTCTTCATCACCGATAGGCAGGATCAGGTCAATGCCGGCCTCACGCGCAACATCTTCTTTATACTCGTTGCCGGTTTTTAGCCGGGCCAAGCCGCGCACCAATTCCAGTTTCATTCCGTCCTGGTGCGCAACGGCGATGAAGGCTTTGGAGACGAGCAGCCGCCCCATCACCGAACGCAGCAGATGGCGCAGCAGGTCTTCCAGGTTGAGCGAAGAATGAAGCAACTGTGCTGATTCGAGCAGTGCTTCCAGTCGGGACGGAACGTGCGAGGTTGTCATAAGGAGTTGGGGAAAGCATTTGGTGCGCCCGCGGCTC
>JANOWX010000942.1:0-12576 GCA_031418175.1 Acidobacteriota bacterium
ATGCGGATTGCGGATTGCGGCTTGCGGCTTTATGCTGCGCTTCATTCTGGCAGCGCGAACCATTGGCACTACTGGCAATGAACCCTGATCCCAAGCCGCAATCCGCAATCCGCATTCCGCATTCCGCATTCGCTGTAATCCGCCATCCGCACTCCGCCATCTTCTTACTGATGCTGATCGTCTCGTGGCAACGCTGGTCGAGCGTGATTGCCGACAGCGGGCGCGAGTTGGATTTGCCGCTGCGCTTGCTGCGGGGCGAATGGCTGTACCGCGATGTGCATTATCTTTATCCGCCGCTTTCGCCCTATTTCAATGCCCTGCTCTATCGCGTGTTTGGCCCGCACCTGAGCGTGCTGCAAGTCAGCGGCGTGCTCTGCTCGTTGCTGCTCGTCTGGCTGTGCGGGCGTATCGCGCGGCGCTTGCTGCCGGCAAATGAAAGTGCGCTCGCGGTCTGTGGCGTCATCGTTTGGTGCGTCTTCAAACCGGCGGGCAATCTGATTTCGCCCTACGCCTATGCCGCTTTGCACGCGCTGCTGCTGGCGTTGGCGGCGTTGTGGCTGACCTTGCGCTATGCCGAAAGCAGGCGCGCGCGCGAACTGTGCGGCGCGGGTCTTTGCGTCGGCCTCGCCGCCATCACCAAACAAGAATTCGCGCTGGCGGCGGCGTTGACGCTGGTGGCGGCGTTGCTTTACCTGCACCGTACAAACTGGCGCACAATCGCGCGCGGCTTAGCGCTGGCGGCGCTGCCCGCCTTGGCTGTGGCCATCCCAGTTTACGCCTGGCTGTTCCAGCGCATCGGCTGGCCGACGCTGATCGTGGATTGCCACTTGTTTTTCACGCATCTGCCGGCCTCGCTGGTCTATTACAACCGGCAGCGCACGGGGCTGGCGCAACCGCTGGCTTCGTTGTGGCAAATGTTGGGCGCAGTCGCAGTGTGCGGGGCAGCCATCGGCCTGGTGTGTTGGTGGAGCACCCGGCATATGCAAGCATCTGTATGGCAAGAGCATGGAGTTCAGCCTTTAGGCTGTCAGAGCGCGCCGCGCGCGCGCGGCAAGCTAAAGCTTGAACTCCATGCTCTTTGGCGCAAGAGGCTTTTTTTCCCGGTAGCCTGTCTATTGATAGCCTGTCTAGTCGGCCTTACTTCAGCCGGTCAATGGGATGGCAGCCCGTTGCGCGCCTTGCCGTTGTTGTTGCTGGCGCTGATCGTGCTCGAATGGCGGCGTGGCAATAACGCCAATCCGGCGCGTTTCATTGTGGCGGTTTATAGTCTGGCGGTGCTCACGCGCGTGGTCTTGCGCGTGCCCAGCGGTGGCGCGTTTGGCAGCTTCTTTCTGCCGACTTCGTTGTTGTTGGTCTATTACTGGCTAACGCAAGCGCTGCCCCAGGCGTTGCAAAAATGGACGCAGGATGAACAAGCTGTGGCCCGCGCGCGAACAATTGGGCGTGGGCTGTTCGTGGCGGCTTGGCTGATAACAGCGGTCGTCTTCGGGATTCGCTATCGCACGAATTACGGCTACGCAATCAACACGCCGCGCGGGACGCTGTATACGACGCGCCAGATCGGGCCGGTCTATCGTGAGGCGCTGGATTTCATCGCCACCCACACGCAGCCGGACGAGGCCATCGCAGTTTTACCCGAAGGCAGCGACTTGACGTTTTTGAGCGGCAGACGCATGCCCTTGCGGCACCAGATTTTAATTCCAGGCCTGCTGTCCGAACGCGACGAAACGGCGGCCATTGAATTGCTGGAGCGGCAGCGCGTGCGTTATGTGCTGCTCGTCAATCGCCCCATGCGCGAATTCGGCGCTGTGGCCTTTGGCCGCGATTTCTATCCACGGTTGGGCGGCTGGACTGCGGCGCATTATCGCGTGGCGCAAGTGTTCGGCGCGGCGGGCCGCGTGAACGCACAGATCGGTGAGGCAGAGTTTTTTATCAAAGTGCTGGAGCGTCATTCACAGAGCGCTGCACGTCCGTAAGCAGCGCGCTCATAGCCGCCTTCAAACTCCCGCGCGGATCGTCTTTGTACTGCGCGTGGCGCGGCTCGACTGGTCAAGGCTGCGGATGACCGGTTCGCGCCGCCCTGAACCGCACTGGTCTGCGGCTGGCCGGCCTGGTTCAAGCGGCTGAGGGGTTGACGCGTGCGCGCTCGTGCACGCGCACGCCCGCGCGCCAGTTGGTATTGATGCCGAGGCGATAGGCTTCGATGGCCGGCGCGAGGCACTGCGCTAGCGCCGTGAATGAGCGATGAAAGCGCAAGCGTGGCGCGACCAGATAAAGCAGCGGCGGCTCATCCGCCAAGGTGAGGCCGCCGAATAAACCGCGCTGGGCGAATTCGCCGCGCACGCGGGCCTGTTCGACACGCAGCCAATAATCCAAACCTTGCAGCGGCAATTGGGCGTCTTCGGCGGCTTTGATTTCGATCACGACCAGCCGGCCCAAATGATTGACCGTCAGCAGATCGAGCACCGCGCGTTCATCCGCGCGCCAGGCCGGGATTTGCGAATAGACGAAGCGCTCATCCAGCCCCGCATCCAGCACGCGAATGTCGCGGCGCAGCATGGATTCGAGCCAGGCTTCGGCGCGCAGCCGGTAAAACGGATGGCGGCGGTCGCTGGTTTGCGCGTGGCGGTGTTGAATGAGTTGGCGCACTAGCATTTCAAGTTGCGGGAAATTCTCTTCGCTCAAACTCGCCTGGGCCGGGGCGTTGAAGCCTTCTGGCAGCCCCGCGACGCCGAAGCTGACGCGTTCAAGCCCGTGCTGTTGTGCGCGCGCGAATTCCAACCCGTGCACGCTGAAGCTTTCGCAATCGAGTTGGGGATGCGCGCGCACCTCAATCAACTCCGGCGCAAGTTGCAGAATCCGCGCGCGCCAGGCATTGGTCTGGTTCGACGCGGCAGGCCAGCGCAATTCGCGCGGATGGTTGTTTAGCAGTTCCGCCTGTGCGGCCAACGTCACCGCCGTTAGTTTCTCAGCGCCCTCATCAATCGCAAAACATTCGAGCTGCGCTCCATACGGTTGGCGATCAAGCAAGGTGAGCCGCTCGATGATCGTTTGCGAACGTTCGCCCGGCACACAGAAACAAAGCCGTTGTGCGCCGGCTTTGAAACCGGCCAGCCACACCAGGCCCGCCGCCACGATGCCGTCAATCTCTTCTTGCCGTTCGGCGGCGCTGACGCCAAGCACCAGCGTGGTTTGCTGGCCGGTTTGCACACGCCAGCGTGCATAGCGCTGGGCGTCGGCCAGTTTGTGAATCCGGGCCTTGCCGAAATGCTGGCTGAGCAGCGGGCCGAGCAATTGCGCGTAGGCTTGCCGCCGCTGCTCGTCGCTTGAATCGGGCTCTGCGCGCCAACGCGCAACATTGCGCAAGACCAGCGTGGTCAGCTCACGGCCAAAGCTGCGCGTGGCCCGCAACGTGATTTCCGCCGGCGTGATTTCATAACTCTGCACGCGCCAGTTTTGCGCGCTGTTTTCATCCCACCAGGCGAAAATCAGCTTGCCCCACTCGACGCTGAACTCGCACGCCGCGCGCGCCTCGCCGTGCAATTCGGCGAGTACAACATCACCGCCGCGCAATTGCCATGCGGCGCTGTCTAACAGCGCAGACTCCAATTCGTACTTGGCTTGGGCGGCGCTCGTATTGTCGGTAATGGGAATCATGGGCTTGGCTCGCTTGCGATTAAGTGCTGTTCGTGGCGCTTGCGAACGGGCTGTGCTAACATCGCCGCCGCTCACAACAGGATTTTACAACCCTCGTTCAATACAAGCTATCGGCACACATAAAAGTCACCACGGAGCGGGCCGCTCCGCCAGGTCGTCAGGGAAAATTGTCGGCGGATAAATTTATGGTTTGTCACAATTGTGGACGCGAGATCAAATTGGTCGGCAAGGCGCTGCGCAGCGATGAATGTCCGCATTGCAAAGCCGACGTGCATTGTTGCAAGAATTGCCGCTTCTTCGATCCGGGCAAAAGCAATCAATGCGCCGAGCCGCAGGCCGATTATGTGCGCGATAAAGTCAAAGCCAATTTCTGCGACTACTTTCAGGCGAACAACCGGTTGCCGTTGACCAAACGCGCCAGCGAACCTGTGCAACGCGACGATGCGCGCAAAAATTTCGACAAGCTTTTCAGCAAAGGCGCAACTAAAGGCGATAGAGAAGACGGCGCGCGTGACGCCTTCGATAAGTTGTTCAAGAAGTGAGCGGCGCGCCGGGCAGACGTTATGAGTGAGCTTTATCAATTTCCACCACCACAGCTTCCGGCGCAGAACTTCTCCACGCCAGCAGGGCCCGCGCCGCAAGAGCCGTTTTACCGCCCCACCATTGTGCAACGTTTGCCGCAATACATGCCGCTGCCGCCCGCGCAACCAGAGAAACTTGGTTTTGGAAGCTTGCTTTGGCACTTGACCTTGCTGGTGCTGACGGCGATAACGACGACCACGATGGGGGCTTTGTTTTTGAGCGATGGCAAAGCGCCGTTGCTCTCCGGCCTGATTTATTCGTTTGCCTTGCTGATGATTTTGGGCTCGCACGAGATGGGCCATTACATCGCGTGCCGCTGGTATGGCGTGGCCGCCACGCTGCCGTTTTTCATTCCCTCGCCGCTGCCGATCTTTGGCACCTTCGGCGCGGTCATCAAGATCAAGTCGCCGATCCCCAGCCGCCGCGCCTTGTTTGACATCGGCATCGCCGGGCCGCTGGCCGGCTTCGTCTTTGCCTTGCCGGTGGCCTATCTGGCGCACTATTTCGCCAAAGCGGGTGCGCCTGCCGTGCCGGATGGCGAGATCATCATCTTCAACGACCCGCTGCTCTTTACCCTGCTTGCCAAGCTGTTGCATTTGCCGCCGAACATTGACGGCAATCCGCTCTGGTTCGCAGCCTGGCTGGGCGCGCTGATGACGGCGCTGAACCTGTTGCCGATTGGCCAACTGGATGGCGGTCACGTCGTTTATGCCATCTTCGGCGAACGCGGGCATCGGATTGTGGCGCGGGCGGTCTATCTGGGTGTCGTGGCGTTGGCCGTGTATTCGTACCTGCGCGGCGGCTGGATGGGCTGGTTCGTTTGGGTGGTGTTACTGACAATCATGCTGCGCTTTGGGCATCCGCCGGTGTTGGATGAAGCAGAGCCGCTGGGGCTGGCGCGGGTGTTGGTCGCGTTGATCGGCTTGTTGGTCTTTGTGCTGTGCTTTATGCCGTTTCCGATTACGATGTGAAAGCGTAGGACGGACTTTAGTCTGTCCTGGCTGGCCTAACGGGCCTATCGCGTAGGACAGACTAAAGTCCGTCCTACCGGCGCGCCTTTCGAGGAGACCACTGATGACACTTTATGCTGCTGACGTAATGATCAAAGACGTGGTGACCGTGACGGAATCCATGCCGCTCAAAGAGATCACCCAGTTGTTCCGCGAAAAAAGGATCACCGGCGCCCCGGTCGTGAATGCGGCGAACGAACTGGTGGGCGTGATTTCAGAGACCGACGTCATACGCAAAACCACCAGCATCGGCGCCTGGTCGCCCAGCACGGCAGGCCAGATCATGACGGGCAATGCCGTAACCGTGACGCCCAATGAAAGCTTGCAACGCGTCTGCGAACTGATGTTCAACCGCCGCATCCACCGCGTCGTCGTGGCCGAAGGCAAGTCCATCTGCGGCATCATCACGACGATGGACATCCTGCGCGCCATTGCGACGCATTTGGGTCAGAACCGCGAAGATACGTTTGAAAGCTAGAATTGCACGGCGGCTTTACAATACAGAGGATACCCTGATTGGAAATCAGCAACAGGGCTGGTCGGCGTTCAGAAAACTAACCTCATGCGCAGGCACAATCTCTTCAAACAGCTTACCCGGATTAAGAATGCCATTGGGATCAAGCGCGCGCTTGAGCGTCTTCATCAATTCCAGCGTCGGCTTATCAATTGCCAAATCCAGAAACGGCGCCTTGGCATAACCCACGCCGTGCTCGCCTGAAATCGTCCCGCCTAGCTCGACCGCCTTCGTGAATATCTCGCGCACCGCCGCCGCGCCGCGTCTGCGCGTGGCTTCTTCTTTGTCGCGCAGCATCACGTTGATGTGCAGATTGCCGTCGCCCGCGTGGCCGAAGGTCGGGATCAGGAAGCCGCTGCGCGCGCTCAGCTCTTCGACAAAGGCCAGCATTGCCGGGATGCGCGAACGCGGCACGACCGCGTCGTGATTGAGCTTGATGACGCCTGTGCGCGCCACAGCCGGCGACATCTTGCGGCGCACTTCCCAAATGGCCTCGGCTTCGGCGTCGTTGTTGGCTTCGCGGAATTGCAGCGCGCCGTGTTTGCGGCACATCGCGCGCACGATCTCGGCCTCGCGCGCGACGGCTTCTTTTAGGCCATCCACCTCGATGATGAGCAATGCGCCAGCCGTGCGCGGCAAGCCGGATGGTTCGTAATCTTCGATGGCGTTGATCGAAGTGCGATCCAGCAACTCCAGCGCGACGGGCAGAATGCCCGAGGTCGTAAAGTCAGCCACGCAATTGCAGGCCGCTTGGGCTGTTCCAAAAATTGCCAACGCCGTGCGCCGTGTTTCGGGTTTGGGCAACAGGCGCAGGATGGCGCGCGTGACGATGCCGAGCATGCCTTCGCTGCCGATCAGCAAGCTTTCCAGGTGAAAGCCCGTCGCGTTTTTGGGCACGCGCCCGCCGGCCCGGATGATCTCGCCGGTCGGCGTGACGAAATCGAGGCCGAGCACGAACTGTTGCGTGTTGCCGTACTTCACGCAACGCGGCCCGCCGGCATTGAGCGCAATGTTGCCGCCGATAAACGATTCGCGCCAGCTTGAAGGGTCGGGCGGATAGAACAGGCCGCGCGCTTCGACCGCCTGTTGCAAGGCGTAGTTGGTGACGCCGGGTTCGACCACGGCGACCAGATCGGCCTGATTGATTTCGAGGATTTGATTCATGCGCACCGTCGCCAGCACCAGGCCGCCTTTGACCGGCACAGCGCCGCCGGTGTAGCCCACGCCGCCGCCGCGCACCGTGACGTAAAAACGCTGCTCGTTCGCCAAGCGCATAATCGCGGCGATCTCTGCGGCCGCGCGCGGGAAGACGACCGCGTCGGCGCAGAAGACTTGTTTGAGCGCGTCTTGCGAATTGGCGGCGATCACATCCGCCGCTGTGGAGAGGTGTTCGGCCCCAACGATGTGCGCGAGTTGTTCGATGACAGCAGGTGTAAGCATACCGATTTGATGGTGGAAACGGCGCGTGTCCAGGCGTGCAAGCCATCGCACCGCGCGCTCCTCAAGCACATTGCGTTTTCCAGGCGCGGCTATTTGTAAGACGGGATGGACGACGGCAATCCGACGCGCATGAAGAAGCGCGCGAAAGCTTGCGAAAAATGTTCGAGGTAAGGAGATTTCAAGCGCCAGCCTTGCCGCTGGGCCTCGGCGTGTTTCGCCAGAAATTCCAGCGGCAGACTGTAGACTTCGCGGAAATCAACCACCAACGCCGCGCGGTTGTCAGCGGGATTCAGCGGGGCTGCGAGTAAGTGCAGCGCTTCGACGCGCCCCTTGCGCACTTCCTCCCAACGGCCTTTCTTCGCCAGTGCCTGGTTGATTTTTTCGTATTCAACAATCGGATAAATCGGGCAGGCCGCCACCAATCTTACCTTTTGGGCTTCCAGGTCGCAGCTTTGCGTCACGATAATCAGGTCGCAACTCCCGACCGGGAGAGATTGTTGTTCCGAAGTGTTGGGCTGTTCATCTATCATCGGGATCGGGCAATTGAGCAGATAATCGCCCTGCCGTATGCTTGCGCCTGAGACCTCCTGCCAAAATGATTCCATCGCTTACCTCTTTAGCCTTCTTCCGCTTCCTCATCGAAGAAATCGCTGAGGTCATAGGGCAGAGGCTGCAAGCGCCCCACAGCGCGAAAACGGACGCGCGCCGTGAACGTCCGGTTAAGTGGCATCAACTTTAGGTCAAGCGTATCCAGCCAGTTCTCCTCTTCGGCATCTTCACCTGCGCGCTCCTCTGTGTCAGCGGACGGTGGCTCCGCGCCAACCGGTTCGCGGGGGTGGCCATTGTGGGGAACAGCCGCGGCATTTTGTCGCGCCCGCTCCGCCAGCCTGGCGGTCAACTCCAATTGCTCGGCGGGGGAAAGAAATTCGACTTGCTGCAAAATCTCGCTGACTGCGGTTGTCATAAGTCACCTCACTTGTCGTGGCGGCGAGCCATCATAGCCGCACGCGGCGTTGTCTCACAACGGATTCCTCACGCCGCTGCCAGTTTGCGCATGTTGCCGTGCTGCGCGCTCGTTCCGCGCAATCCCTGCGTCAAAGCAAGCGTTGCAGAAACTTCCGCACCTGCTTCGTGATGTCCGGCTTGCTCATCAAATCCAGCTTTTTGGGCCAGGGATACAATGCCGAAATCACGGCGACGCTGTCGGCGCCTGCGTCAAGCACGGCGCGCGCGCGTTCGACCGTGATGCCGCCGATGGCGACGATGGGGCGGTCGGTGATGGCGCGCGCCGCCGCGACCAATTCCAATCCAACCGTCGGGCTGGGATTTTCTTTGGTTGTCGTTTCATACACCGGGCCGACCGCCAGGTAATCCGCCGACGTGCGCATGGCCGCGTGAAACTGTTCGAGCGTGTGCGTCGAGAGACCGATGATTTTGTCTGGGCCCAAAATCTCGCGCGCCTCGGCGACGGTCATATCGTCCTGGCCCAGATGCACGCCGTCGGCATCGGCGGTCAACGCGACGTCTACGCGGTCGTTGATGATGAGTTTGGCGCCGGCGGGCCGCGTCAGCGCCAGGCATGCGCGTGCGGCGTCCAACAGTTCTTTCGCGCTAGTATCTTTGTCGCGCAACTGGATAAAAGTCGCGCCGCCAGCGAGCAGCAAGCGCACGATCTCGGCGTGCGTGTAGTTGGAAAGTTGGGTGTCAGTGATGGCGTAAAGTTTGGGCAGTTGCAACATAGCAGGCTTATTCGCAGGTAAATTGAGCGGGGGGAAACGCAACGCGAAGATACACGATGCGCCCGGGGATGCCAATTCCCAGCGTGAGCGATTTATAACTGGAGCAAGGCTATGCAAGGCGGGCATTTTGGCTATAATGCGCGCCGGTCGAAAGCTGACTGATCCAATTGCGCCGCTGCGAGACAGAAGCCACCGCTTCTGAGGCCGAGTTGGTAAAGTCAGCGCGTCACCCCCTTCGCTCTTCTTTCGGCAAGTTACATTAACCTTTTGCGCTTGAGGATGAGGAACGATGAAAACACGGATATTGGCTCTTACCACTTTTTTGGCCTGCACCTTTTTGTTGACGGCCTGCCCGCAACAAACCACCATCGGCAAATTACAAAACGATCCGGCGCGTTACCGCAACAAGGAAGTCGCCCTTGTCGGCAACGTGACGAACAGCTTCGGCGCGCTCGGTTATGGCGCGTATGAGTTGGATGATGAGACGGGCCGCGTCTGGGTCATCACCGAACGTGGCGTGCCCGCCAAGGGCGCGCGCGTCGGCACGGTCGGCAAATTCGTCAATGGCGTAACCTGGGGTGGGCGCAAGTTCGGCAGTGCATTGCAGGAGACAGATCGGCGGGTACGGTAGCAGTGGCAGTCGGCAGAAAGCAGTCGGCAGAGAACGGCGACGTTTTACCCGCCAACTGCCAACTGCTTTCTGCCAACTGCACTCATGCCGCTTTCGGGCGTCCGTGGATGCGGATGGAGTCGTAATCCTCGGCCTGCACGGTGAATTCGTAATCGCGCGCGGGGACGTATTTGCCGGTCATCTCGTTAAATTTCATGAGGAATGGTTCGATGTAATCGTGCATCAAGGCGCTCTCTTCCACGACCTTGTGTTGCACGTGGGCGACGTCGTCTTTGCTGATCCCGACATGGTGTAGCAGCCGTAAGGGCAGCTTGGCCGCCTCCGAAACGCCCGTGTCTACGACATACTCTTCGCGGCGCGCTTCCAGTTCGAGCAGTTGTTTAAAGAAGTCTTCAGCGTCGGCGTAGGTCAGAGCTTTTTCCATATCCCGTTCTCCTTGTGCACATGCGTTGATGTTAAGCCCGCCGGTTTTCGCCAGCGGTTTGGGTTCGATACGAATGCTCGTCATTTGCTGCAACTACTCCGGCAGCCAGATGAAGCCATTGAGCGGGTTAAGAAGGTACTGCGGGATAAATTCAACTAGAAAGTAATCAGCGTCGCATGAATTGTCAACGCTTCGTTGCCGTTGGCCGCAAGCTGAGCGCCAATAAGATCGTGGTTGCCAGCGCCGCGCTGATCGCAAACCAATCGCCGTGCCGCGTGTAAAACGTTTGGGAACTGCGCGCCTGTGCCTGCCAGCGTTGCGTGCCTTCGACGAATTGCGGCAAGGCGTCCACTACGCGCCCATCCGCCGTCAGCAGCGCCGAAATTCCGGTGTTGGTCACGCGCACCAGGTCGCGGTCGTTTTCGATGGCGCGCATTTGCGCGTGCGCCAGATGCTGGCGCGCACCCGCCGTCGGGCCGAACCAGCCGTCTTCTGAAACATTGACGAGCAGGGTCGCGCCGTTTTGCACGAAGCGCCGCACCAAAGCGGGATAGGCCGCTTCATAACAAATGAACGCGCCGGTGCGGACGTAACTGGTCGTGCGTTCGATGGCCGGACTATCGCCGCCGTTTTCGCCGAACAGCAGCGCCGAGCGTTGCGTGTTGAATTTGAGCGCATTGACCACGGCTTGCCGGCCCGGATTGAAATCGCCGGTGATCGTGGGCACGAAACGTCCCAGCAAGGGCCGCCACGGCACATATTCGCCAAAGGGCACGAGGCGCATCTTGTCGTAGCGTTTCAATGCCTGCTGGCCGGCGCTATCGGCGCGCGGACTGATGGTGCTGACGCTGTTGAAATAGGCTTCGTTGCCGTCAGCGCCGGTGCGAGCGACGGTGTTGATGATGAAATGGCTGCCCGTCTCGCGCGCCAGCGTATTGAGCGTTTGGCGCGCCGCTTCGTCGTTGTCATAAAAAATCGAAAGCGGACATTCGGCCCACACCGTCAAATCAACCGGCTGACCGGCGCACGCCTGCCGGGTCAGCGCAATGGTTTTTGCCAAATAACGCGCCGTCTCGCCCAGCGGAATATCCACGGGAATGTTTGGCTGCACGCCGAGCACAGTGATGGTTGTTGCGGCTTGCTTGATCGGGCTTTGCCAGATGGGCAGCCAAAACGAAATGGCGCCACAGAGCAACAGCGCGCTGATTGCACGTTTGGCTTGCCGTTCTTTGGCATTGAGCAGCAGCACCAGCAACGCGCTGCCCGCCACGATCAAGCCGCTGATGAAATAGACGCCGCCGTATTGCGCCAAACGCGCGACCATGAAATAGCGCGCTTGCGAAATGCCCAAGGCGTTCCACGTCACACCCGTCACCATTGGCCGCAACCACTCCGTCGCCGCCCAGACCAACGGCGCAAAGACCAACGCCACCATGCCGAAACGTCCGATCAACTGCGCCAGCAGCGCCGCGAACAGCGCCGGAAAGAGCGCCAGAATGGCCGCGAATAAAAACGCCACCGCATAGGCCACACCCGTCAGCAAGCCGCCGTATTGCGTCATCGAATGCGCGATCCAGTTTTCGGCAAAGAAGGTAAACAGCACGCCCGTCAGCCAACCCAGCCACAAGGCGCGCCGCCAACTCACGCCTTCGCTCAGCGCCAACAACAACGGCACGAGCGCCACCCAGGCCAGCCAATTCAAATCGAAGGCCGGAAAAGAAAGCAGCAATAACAACGCCGAAGCCGTCGCCAGCGTGGATTGCCAAAGCAGGCCAACCGGAGCCAAGGCCAACGGGGCAACTATGCGATTGAAGTTCATAGCACGGGATTCTAAGCGGTGCAGCACCTAGAGCGGTAGCGCAATGAGATTAAGGCAAGCTATCTGCTATGCGGCTTGGGACTACGTGAGGCTGACGCATTCAACATTCTTCCTTCTTCATTCTGAATTCTTTTGCAGTACTTCTTTGCAAAAGAATTCAGAATGAAGAAGGAAGAATGTTGAATGCCAGCAGCCGGTCGCTTTGAAGCCCTCACTGCATCGAGCCGCGCGGCTAGACGATTCGGCGCCCTGCCGCTATGATGCGCGCGTTCAAACCCCAACCGCGAAAGGCAAACAAGTGGCGACCGCAAACGGATTCAGCGCGCTCGATTTTCAACGGCTTCCGCAAGCAGAGCAGTTGCGCCGCGCCGCCGAATTTTATGAGTTGCTGCGCCACCGCCGCACCGTGCGTGAATTCGCGCCCGACCCGGTACCATTCGAGTTGATCGAACTGGTGATCAAGACCGCTGCGACCGCGCCGTCGGGGGCTAATCAACAACCGTGGCATTTCACCGTCGTCAGCAATCCTGAAATCAAGCGCCGCATCCGGCAGGCCGCTGAAGCTGAGGAATACGAGAATTACAACGGGCGTTTTCCCAATGAGTGGTTACAGGCGCTGGCGCAATTCGGCACCGATTGGCACAAGGAATTTCTGGAAGTAGCGCCCTATCTGATCGTCGTGTTCAAGCTCGATTACGGCCTCGCATTGCAAGCCGACGGCAGCGCGCGCAAATTCAAACACTACTACGTCAACGAATCG
>JANOWX010000943.1:0-7448 GCA_031418175.1 Acidobacteriota bacterium
CTTTGGTTACAACCGGCATTACTTCGTGGGACTGAGTCCGGCGGATGGCAAGTTCAAGGTGCTGACGCAATTCACGACGGATTTGATTTTGGATGTGGCGGGCTATTTCGCGCCGTAGGACACACTGTTGGTGCATGGTGAGTGGCGTGGAAAAAAAACAGGGAGGAGGGCTTGGCCAAGCCCTCCTCCCTGTTGGTGTTTTTGCGCGGGGATAAATAAGCAGCGCAATTAGAACTTCACCCGCACCCGATAACTCAATATCGCCTCGTCATCCTTCGCCACCGGCACATTAAACCGCGCCGCAAAGGCCGCCGTCTTTTCCGCCGGGAAGGTTGAATTGAGCATTTCCCAATCGCCGCCGATGGGTTCGTTGACGACGACGGTTACGGCCTCTTCCTTGTGATTGCGGATGCGGATTTCGTAGGCGTACTCGAACACGCGCCGGGCGATGTTTTTGTAATCGGTCTGCTTGCGTTCGGCCACTACGTCAAAGGCATCGCCCAGCTTGATGCGGACGGTTTCGTCTTTGGGGGTGTGGTCAATGCGGTCTTCGCCGACGAATTGCTGTGCGCCGGTCGTGTCGGCTTTGTAAACGCGCACGACGCCGGCGGGCAGCGGCACGCCCAGGTTGTTCTCTTTGGCGTTTTTGAAACCGACATAGACGCCGACCTTTTCTTTGACCAGTTCGCCGGGGTTGTTGTAGCCCTGGAAATAGAAGGCCTGTCCGTTCACGATCAATTCTTTTTTGATGGTGAAGTTGTCGCTCGACAGCAGGCTGATCTGTTTGGTCTCGTTGTGCTTGATGTTGGTCTGGCGTTGCAGCGTGTACAGGTGATATTCAAAAAACGCCTGCTCCTGAAATTGCGGTTGCGGCGCAGCGCCAGCCCGCGCGACACGCATTTCCGAGACGGCATTCATCGCCACCTCTTCACGCACGCGGTGGACATCGCCCGCGACCAGCTTCAAATCGGCGTTGCGATAGGCCGTGCCACTGGTGTTGGTGAGCGTGACCCAGCCATTCAAATCGGCTCTGGTGTCGTTCTGATTGACGACGATCACGTAATCCGACCGCCAGTTCAGCCCTGTCGTCAGGTATGAAGCCTCGACCGTGTGCGTGTCCGTGCCGGTGTTGTTGAGCGTCCAGACCAGCGTCGGTTTGGCGATCAAGTCTTGCGGCAAGCGGTCGAAGCGAATCTCACCGATGTTGGTCGGATTGATGACGATCTGCTGGCCGATTTGCCAGACCTGGCCGCCGTTGTTCGAGAGCAGCGTCGCGCTGGTCGGCACGAGCTTTTCGGAATTGTTTTCCAGCGTTTTCAAGACCAGCGTCAATTCCTTGCCGACGTATTTGTCCAACAGCTTTTGCGGATTGAGCAGGTCGA
Source organism: Acidobacteriota bacterium (assembly GCA_031418175.1). Taxonomy (GTDB): domain Bacteria; phylum Acidobacteriota; class Blastocatellia; order RBC074; family RBC074; genus JACPYM01. The sequence continues at coordinate 1,383 of JANOWX010000943.1, forward strand.
ATTCGTAGCTTTGCTCGACGACCGCCAGCGCGTTCGGCGCGGTCACCGATTTGATGTGCACCGAAGTTGCGTTGATCTGTTGCGCCACGTCCATGAAGCGCAACTGCGAAGTGCCGCGCGGCAAGCGCAGCGTGCGCGTGTCTTTGACCAAACCGAGGTTGGAATTGTAGACCGTGATCGCCACGCTCTTTTGGTCTTCGATGGTGCTTGTGCCCGGTTGGCCGGCAGTTTGGCCGCCAGTCTGGACAGCAGGTTCGGTAACGTTCGTCTCTTCGTTCATTTTCTTTTTTCCTCCGGCACGGCGCGCGGGGCCGTCGTTGGCTGCCAATGTATTCCCAGCAAAGAGCGCGAACGTCAGCGTCCACGCGGCAAATGTGCGACAGGTTTTGTCGGTTGTCATGGTTTCTCCTTTTTGACTTTACGGCGTCTTGTGCCGGGCCAATGCGCGGGCGGCGTTTGGCCGTGTTTGAACGCACGGTGGGGAGCGGCTTGCAGGCGTTCGCCAGAGACTATACCGCCGCCGCAGTCAAAGCGACACTCGTGCTGATGCGGTACAGGGAGCGGTAGCGACCTGGTGACGCTGCGTTGCGCACACGCGGAGTCACCAAGTCGCTACCGCTCCTCGTACCGCATGTGCTGTTGCGCGCCAACCAGTTTCATCCGATGATGCGCGGCGATGACGACAGCACTTCATAAACTTTTCGTTCCGGCGCTCGCCTGCCTGGCGCTCGGCGCGTGCGGCGGCCAGCTTTACAAAGTGGCCACGCCGCCCCAAAGCACGCCGCCCTTCTTGACGGCGGACGCGACCGGTTTGCGCGCGGTGGCCAAAGCGCTCAATGGCGACGAGGCCATGGAACAATTCGACGCCAACCTTTTGTTGGCGGGCCTAGTGGCGGTGGATGTGCGGCTGGCGAATCGCACGGCGGAACCGCTGCAGATCACGCTCTTGCGCCCTGAATTGCACGACAGCGGCAACGCGCTGTTCAAATTGCTGCCGCCGCAACAGGCGCTCAAACGCGTGATGCGTTATTACGGCAATCGCCTTTATGCCAAGGCCGCTTATGCCCAGACGCTCGCCGATTACGAAGCGTTGGCCTTGCCGTTGACGGCCACGCTCGCGCCGCACGAAGAGCGGCGCGGCTTTCTCTTTTTCGAGACGAAAGCGTATGCCACCACCTTGACCGGTTTGACGCTCACCCTGAACGGCTTGCCCGCGCCCAGCACCTTAAAGCTTGACTGAACCATTGTGTATCCAAACGTTCAACCCACAACACCGAGCGCCTTTGATCAGCTTTGGCTGGGCGCGAAGCACTTTTTGGCCGGCTTGAATTTGCTCTATCGGCAACGCCAGTTGCTCTGGTTGTCGTTGGTGCCGATCGCACTAACGATTGTGATGCTGCTGGCCCTGGCCGCCTTTTTCGCCTGGATCGTCGGCAGCTTGTTCATAGCCATTGCCACGTTTCTGGCGACGCTGGCGGGCGAGCCTAAAGTCATCTCGCCGCAAGTGGAGTTGACCCTGCAAACCTGGTCGTTTTTGCTGGGGCTGTTCTTGGCCGGCACGTTTTATCTGCCCTTGGCGCGCGTGCTGCTCGCGCCCTTCAGCGAAGCGCTCTGCCGCAAGACGCACGAATTGACGCAGGCGGGCGTGCGCTATCAATCGTCGCTGGGCTGGGCGCGCGCGATGTGGGAAGGGCTGAAGCTGGTCGCCTTGCAACTCGCCGTCTTGCTGGTCGGCCTGGTCATCAGTTTTGGTTTGCCCGTGATCGGGCATTTGTTTCTGATGCTGCTGACGATGGTGCTGTGCGGCATGGATTATCTGGATGTGCCGCTCGCGGCGCGCGGCTTGTCCTTGCGCGCCAAACTCAACTTGCTATGGCAACACAAACTGCTGGTGTGCGGATTTGCGGCGGCGGGTTACGTGCTGCTCTACATCCCCGTGGTCAACATCCTGTCGCTGCCGGTGGGCGTGATTGGCGCGACGCTGTTGACCGATCAATGGCCCGAACGCCGCTAAAGATCTCTGAGGAACGGCGTCAGCGTCGTACTACTTCAATACCCCTTGTGCTGAGATCATCATCCAACTCTTCGGGTTTGCGTACAGCTTCAATTCTTTCTCTGTTCCAATTTCGGAAACAGTAGCGAAAGCGCGACCGATGCGGCGAGCACAGTGCCGATGATGCCCAGCGACAGGGTAATCGGGAACTTGCCGCCGTACCAGTCATTCAACCACACCATCTTGAGTCCGACGAAAATCAGGACAATCGCGAGTCCGTACTTGAGCATGTGAAACTTGTCAACCGCCCCGGCCAGCATGAAGTACAGCGAGCGCAGGCCCAGGATGGCGAAGATGTTCGAGGTGAAAACGATCAGCGGTTCTTTGGTCAGGGCAAATATCGCGGGCACTGAATCCACCGCAAAGATCACATCGGTCGCTTCCAGAAACAGCAAAGCTACGAACAACGGCGTCGCATGCCAGACGCTGTTCAGCCGTACAAAAAACTTATCGTCGTGCATCTGCGGAGTCAGCGGAATGAAGCGGCGCAGCAAACGAATCAGAGGATTCTTTTCCGGCTCCAGGCCTTTTTCAACCGCGAACATCATCTTCAACCCGGTGAAGATCAGGAACAGGCCGAAGAAGACGATCATCCAGTGATACTGCATCAGCGCCGAGCCGATGGCGATGAAGATCGCGCGAAAAATAATCGCGCCCAGAATGCCGTAAAACAACACGCGGTGCTGGTACTTCGACGGGATGGCAAAGTAGCTGAAAACCAGCACGAAGATAAAGAGGTTGTCCACCGACAGCGACAGTTCGATGATGTATCCGGTCAGAAACTCCAACGACGTTTGCCACGCCGCCGCGTTGGCATCGAAACCCGGTATAGCCGCCAGTCGCGCATCGAGCGGGAATTTCCATTGCGCATAAAAGTACAGCGCGAGGTTGAAAACCATCGCCAGCGCAAACCAAACCGTGCTCCAGATGGCGGCTTCGCGAAACGAAACCGTGTGAGCTTCGCGATGAAACAGACCCAGGTCGAACGCCAGCAGCCCCAGCACAAGCACGGTGAACCCAGCGTAAAACCACCAGTAATCTGCAAACGGAAAGAGAATCGTGTCCATTGGATAAACCTTGTCTTTTGTGATGAACCAGTTAGCAGCCGGGGCGCTAGTACCTCTTCACGGTAGAAATGATGAATGTGGGACAAGATGTCATCTTGTCCCACGAGGTCTTTGTAACTTCGGCATCCCTCAAATTCACCCTGATGAAGTACTAGCCATCCGCTGCATCATTCCCACAGCCTAATAATCCTCAGCAGCGTCCCGATCAGGTGGCGGGGACGTCGCTCCGGCTCGGCGTCACCAGCACCTTATCAACACGGCGACCGTCCATATCCACGACTTCAAGGCGCAACCCGTGCCACTCGAAATAATCTCCCGGGACGGGAATCCGCCCGAGGTGTTGCAAGACGAAGCCCGCCAGCGTGTGATAACTGCCGCGCTCCTCGTCAGGCGCCTGCTTGAGGCCGAGCATCCGTTTGAACTCATCCACGGGTAACGCCCCATCCATCAACCACGAACCATCCTCGCGCCGCACGGCCGGCGGCTCGGTCGGGAGACCGGATGAGGGGATGTCGCCGACAATCGCCTCCATCAGGTCGTGATGTGTGATGAGTCCCTGCGTGCCGCCGTGCTCGTCAAGCACGATGGCCAGATGCGTGCCTGTCTGTTTGAACATCTCCAGCACTTTAAGCGCGGGCAGATTTTCAGGCACAAACAATGTCCGCCGCAGCGCAGCCTGAACATCAAGCGTCTGGCCCGCCAGACAGTAGGCCAACAAATCTTTGGCGCGCACGATGCCGAGTACGTGGTCAATGCTCCCGGCACAGACCGGCAAACGAGAATGGCGATGCTCATTGAGCTGGCGTTGGAGTTGCCCCGGCGCAGCTTGAACGTCCAGCCAGACGATCTCGTGGCGCGGCGTCATCAAGGAGCCCGTGCGCCGGTCGCCCAGGCGAAAGACGTTCATCACCATGTCCTGTTCGGCGGCGGCGAAGACTCCGGCCGCGGTGCCCTGTTCGAGCATGAGCTTGACCTCTTCCTCGGTGACTGGCGGCTCGGTGCTGGGACGTGCGCCGAGCAAGCGCAGCACCGACTCGGTCGAGAAGCTCAAGAGCCGCACCGCCGGCGAAGCCAGCACCGACAACAGGCGCATCGGCCTGGCCAGCCTGGCCGCGACAGCTTCGGCATTGTTGAGCGCCAGCCGCTTGGGAACCAACTCGCCGAGAATCAGCGACAGATAGGTGATCAATAAAACGACAGTCCCCAAACCGATGGCTTCGCTGTAAGCCGCCAGCCCCGGAACCTGCTCCAGGCGGGCGTCAATTTCCGCAGCCAGGGTCGCCCCGCCAAAAGCGCCAGTCAGGATGCCGATCAGGGTGATGCCGATCTGGACGGTGGAGAGAAAGCGGTTCGGCGCGTTGGCTAGTTCGAGCGCCACGCGCGCCCCGGCATCGCCCTGCTCGGCGCGTCGTTGCAGCCGCGCCTTGCGCGCCGACACGACGGCCATCTCTGACATGGCGAGCATGCCGTTGATCAGAATCAGGACGATAATGACGACACTTTCAATCGTAATCGCGCTCATCTGATGTCCTCATTTCTACAGCGCGGCGCGCGCGTTCGGTGGCCGAAGCCCGCGTTTCTCATTGCGGGGGGAACATGGTCAGCAACAGCCCCAACGCTACCAGCGCCAGGATGGCGCTAACGACTATTTTTTTCATGATCGCTGCTCCTTTCGTTTTGAGTTCGGAATACATTCTGGCAGGCTGTACCTGCTTTCAAGTTTTCTGTCATCTCTGACACTTGCAGGCGTTCAAGGACTCAGGGCCGGCCTTTCATCCGGATCACCTTCCCACCAATCGTTTCCCAGGCATCCATGCCGCCCTGCAACGCGCCCGGGGCTTTGTAGCCGGCTTTTTCAAATAAGAATGCCGCACGGGCACTCGAGTGTTCCGCCGGTCAGGTGCAGTAGCTGATCAAGCGCTGGTCGCGCGGCAACTCTGGATACTGGCCAGCCTCGATTTGTTGGATCGGCAGATTGAGCGCGCCCCGGATGTGGGCCTGGCGGTACTCTTCGGCGGGGCGCACGTCAACGATGACGGCTTGCCTGGCCGCCAGCAGGCGCTTCAACTCCCCGGCGCTGAGGCGCGGCATCCGGTTCTCGAGTTCATGGTCGGCATGATCGTGTCCCGTCGCCGGCCCCGCGTTCGGCTGCTCCGCCCGACTCGCCGTGTTTGCCGTCATCGGCGGCGTGCTCACCGGGACAGGTGGAGGAGCGCTGGACGTGCAGGCGATACCAAAGCAGGTGCTCAGCACAAAAAAGATGGATTGCTTCCTCAAGGTTACTTTGCTTCTCACTTGCTGCTTACCCTCCGATCGTCTCTTTTGCTACCGTCGAGTCGCTGCGCTCCAGCTCAGCGGTGATGCGCGCGATCATCTCTTGCTCCTCTTTGCTGACTTTGCTCCCGAAACCCAGCATGCCGCCCGATGCTTCGGCGATCCGGGCGCAGGCTGAGACGATCTCACGCTTTTGTGCCTCCCGCTGATCCAGCGGCAGCGCTCGCAGCAGCGCCCCCATCACGGACAGGGTCTTCTCGAAGAAGGCCTCCGCCGGACGATTGTCGAGCCACTCCGCCAGCAGCTTGCCTCCGCGGCTGTCTTCCGCGCTGCCGCGTGACACTGCGGCGGCGAGGATCAACGCGCGTTCTTTCGCGCTCACCTGCCCGTCGGCCCAGGCGACATGCACAAGTGGCGCCAGGTACACGAGCGGCGCTGTCTCACGCGCGAAGCCCAATTCCTGCAACTCGCGCAGCACCTCTTCATCGCTCACACCGAGAGCTTCGGCCATCTCCCGGCGTTCGGCTTCCAGGGCCGCGCTACGTCGCATCTTCTCGATCTGTTGCTGCTCCTGCTTGCGGAAGTATTCCTCTTCCATCGTGCGTTTCCGATCAATGAAACCTCCTTTGTCAGTCATGACTTTGCCTCCCTCTCTGGTAAAACTGTTCAGGC
>JANOWX010000944.1:0-6819 GCA_031418175.1 Acidobacteriota bacterium
TGCCGGGGGGGGCCGCCCGACCTGCTGGCTTACCTTCTCAAGAATGGATCGAGATTCGAGCCATGAATCGTGAAATGGCAGTTGGTGCAATTTTGAATGCGCAACTGAGTGATGTCATGGAAGCCTGGAGTCGTCGGGCCCAGCCCTGTACCGTCTCCAGCCAATCCCGGCGTATTCGAGTGGCATTCCAGACAGAGGAAACGCACTTCGCTCCGTTTGAGCAGCTTCGGATTGGTGGAGCCGTGCGGCGTATGGCACGCCTGGCAGCCTTCGACCTTGATCGGCGCATGCTCGAAGGCGAACGGCCCGGCTTTTTCGGTGTGGCACTTCAGGCAAGCGTTGTCGCCGCCCGCCCACGACCGCAGTTGCTTGGGTTGGAAGCCGCCGTGCTGGTTGTGGCAGTCGGAACACTTGATGCTGCCTTCGGGAACCTTGTGGTGGAAGGGGCGCGCGAAGGAAGCCTTTTGATCCTGATGGCATTTGTAACAGCCCTCGGGTTGCGCTTCGCGCAGCAGGAATTCCGTCCGTTTCGGCGAGTGCGAAGAGTGGCAATCAATGCACGAAACGCCGTGGCGGCCATGCTCGCTGCGGCGGAAGTTGAAGCGCTCTTCAGTGCGGCCCTGCGTGCTTTCATGACAAACCAGGCATTGCGCGCTGGCTTGCGCGGGCGACAGTCCGCTGTATGAAATCATGGCGGCCGCTTTGGCTTTGGCTTCGTCGGACAGGAGCGCCTGCGCTTCTACCTCCTTGCCTTCTTTGTTGAGCCGTTGGGCCGTCTGGTAATACTCGACGTGCGCTTTGGCGCCGCCGTGACAGGCTTCGCAACTGCGCTGTTCCGCTTTCTCGAAGTTCTGGGTCTTACGGTGTGCTGTCAGCGCAAAGAATGACGCCTGATTGCTGTGGCATTCGGCGCAAGAAGCGCTGCCAATATAATCAGCCGGATTCGTCGCAATGGGCAGCGCGGCCGCTTCCACGGTAGCCGTGCCAGCCGTAGCAACGGGTTGGGGTGATTTAGCGCCACGCACCATTGCCGTTAGCTTGGTTGACAAGTACGGCAGCGAGAGCGAGACCGTGAATAACAAAATGAGCGCAAGCTTGAGAATTCGCATAGGCTCTCCCATCAAATTGAGCGGGTAGTTTTAGTGAATTGAGTTGGTTTTGCATAAAAGCCAGGGTGGTCTGCTTTGTTTATGCAGATACCCAACCTGCATAAGTTGTCTTAATCGAGTTAGTCAACAACATCTTTAACAGTGAACTACGTTCCAACCTGTTCCATATTGAACATCTACCATATTTAATGACATTGCCCTCGTTTACGACTTTAGGTACAAAGCCAGCGGGTTATTGATTCGGATAAAGTTTAGCGCGCAACGCGTCTTTCAGTTTAGTGCCGTGTTCAAAGGCGGCATCGGCTTTCTTGCGCACGGCCTCCAGGTTAAAGGCATGCCAACTGACCTTAGCTGCGGTAAGCTGCGCGCGCACGGCTTTCATTCGCCTGAGCAGGCCTCTTTGCACAAAGCGCCAATCCGCCAAGCAACAACGTCAACAGCACGACTATTCTCTTTAACATGACGAACCTCCCCAAGCGGCTGCAAATCAAATGCCAAGAGAAGATTGATTCAATCTGCGGAAAATTGCGCTAACTGGATGCATCTCGCGCGAAAATGTGACCGGCTGAGCGTAGAATCGCCCATTTCCGCACAGGAATTGACAAAGGTACTTGGCTTGCCGTGCAGGTTGCCGCTGAGTTGGGCAGATTTTTATGAGAAATTGGGCAAGTGGTAGCTCAACGTTCAATCGTGTTAGCACCACCAACAACCGTGGTGCTAACACTTTATTTGCCCAGGCGGTATTCGTCTTTATTGGGCCACTTTCTCTTGCAAGCAAGCCTCAGCAAGTTTGCCTTTATTTGCCCAGGCAGGTATTCGTCTTTATTGGGCCGGGCGTTCAAAATTGGCGGGTTGTTTGACGATCGCGATCCCCCATGGCTGTGTGCCGACGGGGATGCTGTTGATGATCGTGTTGCGCGTCGGCGAGCGTGCGTCCAGGTCAATGATGTTAATTGAATTGGGGGTTGCGCCCCGATCCGCCTGATTGCTCAGGTAAGCGAACTTCCCATCCGGCGCAATGACGATGCAGTATTCATACGAGCTCTTGGGCGGCACTTCGCCGATGATTTTGTGATAGGCAGGCGAAGCCGGATCAATGTCTATCAGCGTCGGTTTGCCAAAGAAATTCGAGACCAGCGCAAATTTGCCGTCGGCACAGATGTCCGCCGTGATTGTCCCTGAGCCCGCCGGAAATTGAATCACCGTGAGCAACGCATACTTGACGGCGTCCAGCACATAAACCCGGCTGAATTTCTCGCCCGTCACATAGGCCCGCTTGCCATCCGGCGTGAAAGCCAGATGCCGCGCGCTGGGCAGGCCAAAGATTTTTGCGACGACCTGATTGTCAGCGGTACGGATCACCGAAATTTTGCCGTCACCAGTGCCGATGGCCCAGGCATATTCACCATCGGGCGAGATGGCGATGTAACGCATGGCCCAGTCATAAGCCGCTGTGATGGTGGCAACGACGCTCTTGGTTTGCGTATCAATGACGCGCACCGTGCCGTCGTTGAGATTGGTCACATAGACCTTGCTGCCATCCGGCAGTATCGCCATGCCGAAGGGCACGGCGGGCGCATTGAACGTGGGGATCGTGATCGTATGCGTCACGGCGTTCTGCGCGGTCGAGATCACTGAAACCGTGCCCGACCACATGTTGGCGACGTAGACCTCTTCTTTGTCGGGCGAAACGGCCATCCCCGTCGGATTTTTACCGACTGGAATCGTGGCCATCACTTTGCTGCCAGCCAGGTCTATGACCGAAACATTGTTGGACAGATAATTTGTGACGTAGAGGCGATTCCACGGTTCTTCGAATTGAGCACCGGCAGCAATGTTGCTGAACAGCGCGAGCAAGGCCAGCAACAAGATTCTTTGCCGAACAGCAGCCGTGCGGCCTGTCTGCAAGTGCGAGCTGGAAGCGCTCGCTGGGGGACAACGAAATTCGAACATAGATGCTCCTTCAAGTTGATTAAGTTTAAGCGCCGCGACGCCTGTTTGAGCGGAGTTTCGGCGTGTAACTGCTAAAACATGGTGGATGCCAAACCATTGTGGGTAGGCTTGGCCGTGCCAAAATCAAGCATACTGTTGAAGTGAACAGCGAGAGGAACCCAAGCGACAGCCGCGCAGGCACTGCACCCACAAGCTGCCGGAGCCAATGGCTCCCCGCACCATAAACGCAACTATCCCATTGACGCGCGGCCCACCGGCGCATTGGGGAGGCCAGCCAGCCAGCGCCAATGAAACACCCACGATTTAAGCGGACAGTCCACACAGCAACCACACACCAACCCTGATTGTCTGAAAGTTGCTCCCGCGCAACCTCAGAAATCTCGTGGCGCATCCGCTAAATCGTGCGGCTTTGATTTTGTTTGCAAAAAGATGGGACTGCGATTGGCGGGCAGTATAGCTACAAGCAACAGCAAAGGCCAAAGCGGGAAGCACAAATTCACGACTTTAATCTGCTGAAGCGACGCCTCATTCTTTTGGCAATGAGAAGAGCAGGACATCGTTGATGAGCGTTCCGCGCGAGACGGCGAATTGCTTGCCAGCGCGCGCTACCTCGAACCAGAAAATGTGTTCGCTGCCGAATTGCGTCAATTGATTCAACGCGCCATCGGCGAGGGCGTATGACCAGAGGTTTGAAACGCCGTTGCGCTTGTCTACAAAACAGATCACCCCGGCGTCGTCCGGCCCGTGCAGCGGCAGCCAGCGCACCGGCAAGGCCGTCTCGGTGGTGGCCGGCAAATCGAGCAGCTTCACCGGCGGGCCGCCAGCGGCTGGCAACAGCGCCAAACGCCAGGGCTGTTTGGTTTCCGCACGGTACCAACACGCGATCCACTTTCCATCCGGCGAGGCTGCGGGCCATTGCGAAAGCCGTTCGGTCAATTGCTCTGCCGGGCCGCCTGCCAGAGGGACGCGCCACAAGGTATACATCGTCGAACCGGTGGCGGTGTAAATCACCGTGCGGCCATCGCTGCTGATAGTGGGGAATTCATCGCTCGCGCCGCTGGTCAGTTGCGTTTGCGCGGTGCCATCCAAAGCCATGCGGTAGAGATTGGAACTGCCCGTGCGGGTCGAAACAAAGACGATGGATTTTCCGTCGGGCGTGACGGTTGGATAAACATCGGCGCGTGTCTCTGGCGTCGTCAACTGGCGCGGTTGCGAGCCAGCGCCATTCATGATCCAAACGTCCTGGCTGCCGCTTTGCCGCGAGACATAAACGATGCGCCCATCCGGCGCCCAAGCCAGACCGCGCACGCCGTTGTATTGCCCAATGCCGGAGGTAATTTGCTTTGGCAGGCCCGCTGTACCGTGAGGAGTGACCCAGATGTTGACCTGCGCTTCGGTTTGAACGGCGATCAACGAATGAGCATCGGCAGCGATGCTCAAATCGCGGTAATCATTCAACCCGTTGGTCAGCCGTTGCACGCGGCCTTGGGGATAAGTGATTTGCCAGATTTGAGATTGCGTTGTGCCGGCTTCGATGCCGCTGACGATCAGCCCTTGCCCAGAGGGCAGCCAGACCGGCTGCCCGGCATTTGACCAGCGCATTTCAGCGAGCTTGCGCATCTGCCCGTTCGCCGTGTTGACCGCCACATAAAACATATGGCGGCCGCCTTCATTGGTGCCGGCCGGGCAGACGATCGTTTTGCCATCGGGCGACCAGGCGAGGCCGGTGGTTTGGAAAAATTCAGCGCCCTTGCGCACCGCCAGCCGTTGCAACTCGTTCCCGCTGGTATCCGCGATGATCAACAAATCTTCGCGCGTGCCGAGCGATTTGCGCACGAAGGCCAGGCGCTTGCCATCCGGCGCAAGGCTCACGGCGCTGTCAATTTCAGCGAGCAGCTTGCGCGGCGCGCCGCCCAGCACGGGAACCTGATACAACGCTTGAATCGGGTTGTTGCCCTCTTGCACGACATAAAAAATGGAGTTGCTATCGGGCGCAAAGGTCAGCCCGCGATAAACCGCTTCGGCTGCCGGGACGACTTCAGCCAGCCCGGCGGTCGTCACCTGTTGCACCAGCAAGCGCTGTTGCCGCGTGTCGCCCGAAGCGTAAACCACATATTTCCCGTCCGGCGAAAGCGCCGCGCGCAACGCTTTGCCATTCGAGGTAAAGCGCGTCACGTTCATCTGCGCAAAGGGCAGCGCCTGGCTTCTGCGGCTGATAGTGAAATTGTAGATGAGGTAGGCGCTCAGCAGCAGCAAGGGGAGCGCGATCAGGAAATTGCGCAAGGTTTGTTGTTGCCTGGTCTGGGGCGATTCGGCCAGCGCTAGAAAGTTTGGGCCTGACGAATCGCGCGCACCGTGACGGTTTTCGACATTGGTTTGCGGTTGCCCTGCCGCGTCAGCCGTGTGTGCGGGCTTGCCGCCAGAATCGGAGGTCAAATACTGGCCGTCACTGTCCCGCTTTGTTTCACTCTCAGCAGCTACACTCGCTTCCAGGCCACGGCGGTTGCGGGCCAATTCGGTTTCTACCTCAATGCGATGTTGCAGCCGCTTCAGATCGTTCAACATCTTGCGCGCCGTCTGGTAACGCTCTTCGCGTTCTTTGATAAGCGCCTTGGCCGTGATCCATTCCAACAAATCAGGTGTTTCGGGCCGCCGCTGCGCAATCGGCAATGGTTCGTCTGACAGGATAGCCGCCATGATCTCTTTGCGCGCGTGGCCCTCAAAGGGCATCTGGCCGGTCAGCATTTCATAGAGCACCACGCCCAAGCTGAAAATATCCGTGCGCGCGTCCACGCGTAAACCGCGCACTTGCTCAGGCGACATGTAATGCAGCGTGCCCATCACCAAGCCGGGAACCGTTTGGCCGAACGCAGCCTCGGCCAGCGTTTGGTTGCCGGTTTCTGAGCGCGCCCCCGCCGTATCGGCCTCAGTTTGCCCAGCCGGAGTTGCTGGTTCGAGAACGGATTTTGCCGTTGCCTGTTCGACAGTTGACGGCTCGATTGTCGCCTGGTGAATTGTTTCGGTGGCGGCAATCTCTGAGTCGGCAGTCACTCGGTGCAGCAAGTTTTCCGAGGTCGCTTCATCAGCGTTTTCTCCCGTCGTGCGCGTTTCGGTTGTTGGTGGCGTTGGCGGGCCCTCTTCCATCAGTTTCGCCAGGCCGAAATCCAAGACCTTGATGTAACCGTCTGGCCGCAGCATTAGGTTTTCGGGTTTGATGTCGCGATGCGCGATGCTGGCGGAATGCGCGGCCACCAGCGCGTTGGCGACTTGCGTGGCGATGTCGAGCGCCTCTTTGATGCTCAGCCGCTCTTTGCGCAGCCGTTTGCGCAGCGTGACGCCTTCGATGAATTCGGTGGCGATGAAATGCGCGCCGTTCGCTTCGCCGATTTCGTGAATGGTGATGATGTTGGGATGGTTGAGCGCGCTGGCGGCCCGCGCCTCCTGCTCGAAGCGGTGCAACCGCTTCGGGTCTTTGGTGTATTTTTCGGGCAGGAGTTTAAGCGCGACCTTGCGCCCCAGTTTGGTGTCTTGCGCCAGATAAACTTCACCCATCCCGCCGCTGCCCAGCGGCGCGAGAATCTGATAACGGTCGAAGCGTGTTCCTGTTTCGATTGGCATGCAATTACCAGCTATGCGTCAATCTAACGGAGCGGCTGGCTAGAGTCCAGACTGCGCGTTGACTTAGCGCGTGCCGTACAGCTTTGCGCTTAACGAACCGGAGCGCTTAGCGAAGTAACGCAACCCGCCGAGGTTGTGC